>DATKYA010000326.1:0-4877 GCA_035528775.1 Planctomycetota bacterium
GGTCACTACGTCATTATCGCCAACAAGGGTTATCTCTACATCACCTGCCGCCCCCGTTTGCTTGTCGGCCGCAGTGTGGGCGTGAAGATGCAGTATCCGCTCGCCTAGTTTCTCCGAAGCTACCTTGTACGCCGCCGCTACGATAAGAACAGGCAACCGGCTTGAATTCTTGCAGGCCAAGTGCTGTCCCATGAGATTAACAATGTTCTCAGCGGCAAGCGGAAGCCTATCTACTGTCCGTTTAAGATCATTCAGCAAGTTTTCTATGCATTGCTCTCGCTTGGCCCGTTCCAAGATAAGCAAGCGAAACACTTCATCCATTACGCTTCGGGCAGACGCGCGGTTAGCTTGCACATCGTCGAATAGTTGCAGCAGGGCCTTGTACATATCGCTCGGACGCCCTTCAAGGGCAACGTCGGTTGTGAGCACGATATTCTTTGTACGAAACCCCGGCGTCAAGAAGGCCGTTGTCGCGTTAATCGGCAGCTTGTACGGTTTGGTAGTCAGCTTTTGAATGTAGCGTTCATCGTAGACTCGGCCAGAGTACCGGTCGTTTCCCGAATCGCCTGTAATATCCGTGTAAGGCTTCCGAATGTCAACCTTGGGGTCATGCACCTTTGCCAGTAGACCAGCAAGCAGAGCGCGTACACCGGCGCGATTCTTCAAACACAGGGCAACGGATTCGACGCGGTTCCTAATGTCTGCGCCAGCCACAAAGGATTTGCCCAATTGGGCGCCAGCCCGTCTGTATGAATTGTCGAGAATCTTAGAAAAGTTGTCTGTCGCCATTCGATTCGCCTTTTAGGTTGTCGGGCTTGTAGTTGACCCAAAGGACTTCAACTCGCTTGCCTTTTGTCGCATGATTGGTCCTTGGGGGTCCAACAATCTTCCGCCAACGCGAAGGCGGATAGAGTTCGTTCATCAAATCACAATCGTAGTTCGACAGAGCAATCATGCCTTTGGCCGAATTCAAGACCGTTGCTAGTGCATGGTGTTCATTATCAGGCATTTCATAGGCGTAGGCTTTGGAATCGCCGCGCGTTGAATGTATGTACGGCGGGTCACAGTAGAATAAGGTCTTAGGCGAGTCGTACAACCGGATAACATCGCAGGCCGGGCGGTTCTCAATCTGAACGCGCAACAGCCGGCCGGCAATCTCAGGAAGCATTGCGACGCCGCCCAGCCAACGGCTAATTACACCGCTCATGCCCGCGCGACTAGTGTTCTTGCAGTTCGCCCACCGTCCGACTGTCGCCGTTTGTGCGAGTCCCGTGCGGACCTGTCGAGCCCGGATGTAAAAGCGTCTTGCTCGCTCTAAGGGGGAAACATCGGCGTCCAACTGGCATGCAAGCGCGAATTCCTCGCGGGAGAACGGAGTCAATCCAATCGCTTCGATCAAAGGTTCTTTTTGGTCGCGCAGAACCCGGAAGAAATTGCACACTTCCCCGTCAAGATCGTTATACGTTTCAACCGGCGACGGCTTGCGGTTCAAGAGAACGGCGGCAGAACCGGCGAAGGGTTCGCAGTAGTGGTGACACGGCCGCAGCAAGGGCAACAACCATGCCAAGTGAGAAAACTTTCCGCCGTACCACCCGAAGGGTATGAGCTTCTTGCCCGTTAGCGCAGACACGCCGGGCGGTCTAGACTTTCGATTCCGCTTTGTCCCGCCGACGGACTCGCTCACGTCGATAAGCTGTTGAGCGTTGCTCATAAGAACCATCCTTCTGAAGCCGCCACAGGGCGGCAGTACACCCTACGCGGTCCGCCTTCACAATGCCCGTGATTGCGGCGCGGCTTATGCCATCGACGCGTCGCCGACCGGCGTTGCCTTGGCCTTTACACGCTTGGACTTGCGGGCCGGGGCTTTGCCGCCGCCGGCGGCCTGGGCGTCGGCCCGTTCTGCGAATGCAGCCAAACAGTCTTGTCCAAGATCACCTCTCGGTTGCCTGGCCCGGTGTACGTCCCATCCCGCACGATGATCATGTCGCCGTTCAGCGATGCGTCGATGGCGGACTGAATGGTGGTGAAGGTTTCGCCGGGGCCGACGTAGCGCGTGGCGGCGCGGGCGTGGCGGGGGAATGCGAAGGCGCAGACGATCAATGCGGCGAACACGATGGCGGATGCGAAGCGGTGCATGACGTTCTCCTTCTCCCTCGTGGCGGCGTCGTGCGGGCAATTCCCTTTGCGGGCGGACATGAATCATGCACTTTCTTTCCGGCGGTGTCAAGCAAAAACTCGCGAAATGCCGGTCGAGGCAAGCCAGGGCGGATTCCATCATGAATCGCGGCTCCGGCGGGTATGTAATTTTCCTGTTGGTGCATGTAGGGGCGGACTTCCGGCGGCTCGGTGGATCGATGCGGGATGCGCACCATGGCGCAATCCGAGCCGCCGGAATCGTCCGCCCTATCGTTACCAGCATTGACACCAGACAGTTGGGCGGGCGATTCGCTCGAAGACTCGCGAAGCCCGCCCCTACGGCACGACACACAACAATTGGATTACAGGCCCGGTGCGGCAAGCGCCGCATAACCCCGTTGCTTTTCGCCGTCACGTTAAGATAATGTTAGGCCGTTGCACGCCCGCCGTGGGCCGGTTCCTCACCTCATTCAGGAGTGCGGTCAATGAAATCAAAGATGCTTGTGTTGCTGATCTGTGTTGCCGGCGCGACTTGGGCGGCTGTCGCCGAGACGAAGATCGTGCTGCCGCTGGGGCGGACGGTCTACCAGACGAACGAATCGATTCCGCTGGCGGTGACGCGGTCGTCGAACGATGCGCTGCAGGCGGGGAAGGTGGAGCTGACGGTGACCGGCACCGACGGGAGCCAGATGGCGTTCACGCTGCTGGCGTCGGCAGTGGAGGCGGGTGAGGGCGGGGCTCGTGCGACCGAGCACGTGAACCTGAACGCGCGACTGATGCGGCCCGGGCATTACCTGGTCGAGGCGTCGATCGATGGGGCACTGGGGACGGCGGAGATCGACGTGTACAACCACGTGCGCCGCACGAGCTTCCGCCTGATCAACTGGGGGCGGGCGCGCGACAAGGACCAGCTCACGCAGGGGGAGGACAGTATCGGTTTCAACTTGTTCTACGGGCACTACGGCCGCAACGAGCGGCTGATCGAGGCGGGGGTCGACTACATGCCCTGCTGCACGATGTCGGGCGGGCACCAGATGGATTTGAGGATGGAGTGCGATTGGTCGGATCCCTATGTGGCGCGCGGGGGCACGGTCCGCGTGGTGCGGCAGGGGCTGGCGGATCGCCTGATGTCGAACACGATCGGCGTGCATTTCTATGACGAGCCGGGCCTCACGTGGCACACGGATCCGGTGACGGGGGAGACGACGCCGCACATGATTCCGTCGCAGGTGCGGTCGTACGTGGCGGCGTTCGGGCGCGAGCCGCTGCACTATTCGAAGGTGGATCCGAGAAACCAGGACGACGTGCGGCAGTGGCGGCAGTGGGCGAGGTGGAAGCTCGGGTTCATGGACGCGGCGTGGAAGGAAGCGCAGTTCGGCGTCAGTTACGTCGATCCGGGTTTCCTGTCGGCGACGCAGAGCCAGTATGGGTCTTCGGCCTACGCGGACGGCTATTACTTCAATGTGGCGCGGTGCCTGCCGGTCGTGAGCGGGCACGGAGGTTACGACGACTACGGTGCGGCGTACTTCAATCCGAGCTACACGCTGGAGATGGCCCGTGCGCGCGACCTGGCCAAGCCCTGCTGGTATCTGCCGACGTGGTACGGCAACACGCCGCCCGATCGATTCCGCATGGAGCAGTACCTGTCGTTCCAGACGAACATCCAGGGGATGATGTCGCCGCCGGACCTGGAGCCCGGGGGCGGGAAGAGCGCGGGGATGGAAGGCATCGTCGAATCGAACAAGCTGATGGGCCGGCTGGGAACGGTGTTCACCACAATGCCGGTGACGCGGCCGCCGGTCGCGATGCTGTATTCGCTGTCGAACATGATCGACGCGCAGACGAAGAACATGACGCTGAATTACGCCCACGCCACGCGGCACGGGCTGAAGCTGCCGTTCCTGTACCTGGCGAGCAAGCAGCTCCAGCAGCAGTTCCTCGTGGTCGTCGAGGAGGACGTGCTGGACGGGACGCTCGCCGCGTATCACAAGGCAATAGTTCTGACGGGTATCGATTATCTCGATCCGGAGGTGGTGGCGGCATTGGGGAAATTCGCGGCCCGGGGCAACCTGGTGCTGATGACGTCGGATTGCACGGTGAAGATCGCGGGTGCGATCAACCTGGGCGTGACGCCCGAAATGCCGGGTGCGGAGCAGATCGCGGAGCTGAGCAAGGACGCGAATGCGAACAAGGAGAAGCTGGCACCGCTGACGACGCTTGGCAAGCAGTTGCAGGGTGCTCAGCCGCTGGCGAAGGCGATCAAGGCCCAGCTCGACAAGGCCGGGATCAAGCCGGTGTTCGAGTGCGACAACAGCGGGATCGTCGCCACGCGGCAGGCGGCGGGGGACGTGGAGTACGTGTTTGCCGTGAACGCGGCGTTCGATTACAAGGTGAACACGTGGAACGCCATGGCTCCGATGGCCGAGGCGGAGATCACGGTCGACGCGGCGGGGCGGCCGGCGTATGATGCAGTTCGCGGCGGCGCGGTGGCCGAGCTGAAGAAGAAGGGTCAATCGCTGACCGGAACGCTCCGGTTCGGCCCGGGGCAGATGCGCGTTTTCGCGCTGACCGCCCGGCCGATCGGATCGGTAAAGGCGGCAGCCCCGGTGCTGGTGCGCGACTACACGCTGACCGACTCGCCGATCACGGTCCAGGTGGCCGCCACGGTGCTGGATGACAAAGGCGGGCTGCTGACCGGCTCGATTCCGCTGCACGTGACGGTGGTGGACCCGCTCGGGAAG
>DATKYA010000327.1:0-5735 GCA_035528775.1 Planctomycetota bacterium
ACGGCAGGTTCACGACGTCATGAACCGCAAGCTGATGGACGGCCAGCTCGACGAATGCGAGCTCACCCTCACCGACGTCCACAAGATCGAGCAGAACCTGATCCGGTCGCTCACCAGCGTCTTCCACGGCAGGATCAAGTATCCCGAACCTGACGAGCCAATCGCCGACGGGGAATAGAATGGCCGTTGAGATCAGCAACCGCCAGCGGCGGATACGGCTGGACAGGTCGGAAATCGCCGAACTCGCCGCGGCCACCCTCGAGGCCGAAGGAAAGCCGGCCGACGTCAGCATCGCCTTCGTCAACAGCAAGACCATCACCGACCTCAACCGCCGGTATTTCGGCAGGGACAATCCCACGGACGTGATCGCGTTCCCGCTGCAGGACGACCTCGGGGACGATTCGGCGTATCTGGGCGAGGCCGTGATCTGCACTGACGTTGCCGCCGACGAAGCGCGTACGCGTGGCATCGATCCCACCGACGAGCTGTACCTCTATACGGTCCACGGCCTGCTGCACCTGCTCGGCCATACCGACGATACCCCTGCGAAGCGCACGGCGATGAACCGGCGGGCACGCTCGATCGTGCGGCGATTTTTGGGTAGACGGAAAGACGGGAAGAGGGGATGACGGGAAGAGGAAAGCGGCGAGATCGATTCACAGGCTGAAGGCCGGCAGTAGCTCATCATGAGACTCTCGCAACGTCTGAAGTTCTGGCTGGTGGGGCGGCTCGGCTCGCTCATCGTGAGGCTGCTGATCGCTACGCTGCGGGTGAAGGTGATCGGCAGCAAACTCCCGGAGCGGATCGACGGCAGGGCCTTCGTGCTCTGCTTCTGGCACTCGCAACTCCTGGCGTTCTCCTACCTGTATCGAAACATGGACATCCACGTGCTCGTGAGCAGCCACCGCGACGGCGAGTACATCGTGCGCGTGACGCAGTACCTGGGCTACGGAGCGGTGCGCGGCTCGTCAACGCGCGGGGGCGTGCGCCTGCTGGGCGAGGCGCTCGATGCCTTGCGGCGCGGAATCGACATCGCGGTCACGCCCGACGGCCCGCGCGGCCCGCGACAGCAGTTCAAGCCCGGAGCAGTCTTCCTGGCCAGGGAGTCGGGCTGTCCGATCGTCCTCGGGACCTGCGTGCCCGAAAAGGCATGGCGGCTGAAATCGTGGGACCGGTTCATCATCCCGAAGCCGTTCTCCCGCGCCGTGCTCGTCGTCAGCGAGCCGATCATCGTCCCGCCCGGACTCGAGGATCAGGCCATGGAAGCCAAACGCGCTGAGCTGGAGGCCACGTTGAACGAGTTGTGCGAGAAGGCGCAGCGGGAAGCGAGGACGCAGGGAGAACGAAGACGGGAAGACAGGAAGACGGAATGAAGACTGCATATCAAGGCACTTGCACCGTGGCCACCGGGTCCATTGTGTCCACTTGGTCCACTCCGTCCACTTCGTCCATTTCATTCCTACGATGTTCAATGTTCTCCCTCTTCCCGCTTTCCCTTCATCCCCTCATCGCATCATCCGTTCATCCCACCGCTTTCGGCCCTTCCTGCGTCCAGATGGATGTGGAATTCCTGCCGCGTGCCTTGGCGTCGAAAAGGGCCTGATCGGCACGGGATACGAGGTCATCGTAGGCGCGGGATGTATGATCAAGCTCGGCGATCCCGAGGCTGATGGTCACGCGGATGCTGTTGCGGCCTGCTATGAAAGCCTTCTCCTGGATGGTCCGCCTGAGCCGCTCGGCGATGGCCTGCGAGTGGGTGGCGTTGGTCTCGGGCAGGATGACGGCCAGCTCTTCGCCGCCGTAGCGGTAGACGCTGTCACAATCGCGGACGTTCGCCTTCAGCACGGCTCCAACCTCGGCGAGCACGGCGTCGCCCGAGAGGTGCCCGTACTGGTTGTTCACCAGCTTGAAGTTGTCGATGTCGAGCATGATGAGCGAGAGCGGCTTATTGTAGCGGCGGGCGAGGTTGGTGTGTTCCCTGAGCTGGTTCTCGAAGTGCCGGCGCGAGTAAAGCCCCGTGAGGCCGTCGGTGATGGCGCGGTTGTGCAGGCGCGGGGTCATGATGGCGAGAGCGATGTGCCGGGCGATGTCGGAGATGATCAGCTCGAGGCTGGCGATGCGTCTGTGAGCTTGCCCCGGCGGGCAGTCGAGCGGCAGCACGAACTTGGCAACGCCCGCGAGCTTGCGGTCAAGGAACAGCGGAGACGCGAACGTGGCGATGCCCCCCTCCACGTGCTTCTGCATCTGGCCGGTTTCTCTGACTTTCCGGATCAGCTCGTCATCGGCTTCGCGGGGATCGATGTCGTCGAACAAGACCTGCCCGCCGCGCCTCAACGCCCGCGGTGCGAACGCTCCGGTCGTCTCGTCCTCGACGATCACCAGGATTTCCTGCGGCTTGAGCAACTGGTCGAGAATCTGGAAGACCTGCTCCATGATGCGGCGGAAGTCCACGTCGTCGCCGATGATGCGGCTCACCTCCCGCATGGCGGCCAGCACCTCCAACTGGGTATACAGGTCGTGATTCTGATCCTGCACGGTGCGGACCTGCTCGATGAGCGTGATCTTTTCGGCGGTGAGGTCGCGGTAGCGGCGGCTGAGCACGTGCGCCACGACGGCCGACATCGCGAACAGGAGGAGGAAGATGATGAGCAGAAGTTCGGGGGGAAGGGGGACGTTCCTGACGCGCGCGACGACGGCCAAGGCAACGCAGATCGCCGCCGCCAGCGGCAGTCCCGGCATCACCAGCAGCGAGAGCCTGTTCACGACTTTCTCTTCCAGCGTCGAAAGTCTCATCGTGCCTCGCTACGGTCTTGCGGATCTATGTAGAGGTATTGGGCGAGCTGAGCGGCCAGCTTCCGCGTGAAGCCGTCCACTCTTGTCAGATCGTCTACCATCTCGAAACGTCCTTGTTTCCGGCGGTATTCGATGATCTTCTGTGCCCGGGCCGTGCCGATGCCCGGGACGAGCAGTAGTTCCTGTTGGGTGGCCGTGTTGAGGTTGATCCTGTGGCGGAAGTCCTGGTTTCCGGTGGCCACCGTCATTCCCTGCCCGGCCGGCCGCGTTCGCTGCAGGATCCTGACCGTGACGGCCGACAGCAGCGTCGCCAGGACTATCAGCAGAATCACCGCCTCTGACGGGCTGAAGAGCCAGAAGCGCTTGATGCCTTTCTTCTCGGAGCTCATGTGCCGGTGCTGCCACGCGTCGCCGATACAAACAAATATACAGGAAAGCCGGGGAATATCAAGGAAGCTTTGGTCTGCCGGGCTTCGTTTTTCCGGGAAGCCCTGGTGCTCACTCCAAGAGCAGATCGCTGTACGAACCGGCCACCAGGTCCTCTTTTTCGATCTGGAACGCGTCCATCAGCCTGTCTACAACCTGCAGTGCCTCGGCGGGGCCGTCGGCGACCGGTGCTTCAAGCTCGATGAACCTGCCGAGATTCACGACGTCGTCGAGATGGATCCGGACGTTATCGTAGAGGAATACCGTTCGATGCTTTTTCACCACGCCGCGGACGCCGAATCGAACGGAGAACAACTCCACGATCTTCTCGGGCTTCTTGAGCCGGGCGAGGCGGTATTCCGATGGACGCGGCTGCGGGGCGTCCTGCCGCAGATACCACACCAGCGTCGCGGCGGCGTCGAAACTGGATTGCCGGAGCTTCAGCCTGCCCTGCGGCGAGTTGAAATAGGTGTCGGTCTGCTCGCCCTCGGCCAGCAATTCGGCCGGCAGCGACAGGGCGACCTGCCGGGCCTCCTCGAGGTTGTCGCACCGGGCCTTGATCTCGATGTTCTTTCGCGACACGAATCATCTCCGTGTGCGGGGGCCGGGGCCGCGTTTGCACCGCATTCACCCGGCGTTCATTGTATCACATTTCCCTGCCGATTGCATGGGAAATCGCCTTCAGTTGCGTCATCATCTCGGCGAACTGCGGCAGGTTGATCGACTGTGCCCCGTCGAGCAGCGCCTCTTCGGGATTCGGATGCACTTCGACCAGCAGGCCGTCGGCACCGGCGGCGATCGCCGCACGCGCCATCGACAGCACCAGGCTGCTCTTGCCCGTCGCGTGGCTGGGATCCACGATCACCGGCAGGTGCGTCTGCTCCTTGAGCGCGGGCACGGCACTCAGCGACAGCGTGAAGCGCGTGTGCGTCTCGAACGTGCGGATGCCCCGCTCGCACAGGATCACCTTCTGGTTCCCCTTCGCCAGTATGTATTCGGCCGCGAGCAGGAATTCCTCGAGGCTGGCCGACATCCCCCGCTTGAGCAGCACGGGCTTGTCGGTCTCGCCCACGGCGCTCAGCAGCGCGAAGTTTTGCATGTTCCGCGTGCCGATCTGCAACACGTCGGCGTACCTCGCCACCAGGGGAGCCTGCTCGGGCGACATGACTTCCGTCACGATCGACAGGCCGGTCCGCTCGCGAGCTTCCGCCAGGTATTCCAGGCCCTTCTCCATCAGGCCATGGAAACTGTAGGGGTTGGTGCGGGGCTTGAAGGCACCGCCTCGCAGCGCAACGGCCCCGTGCTCCTTCACGAACTGCGCGGTCTCCATGATCTGCTGGCGGCTTTCAACGGTGCACGGGCCGGCGATCACGCCGATCGCCTTTCCGCCCAGCGTGTGGCCGTCGATGGGGATGATCGTCGGCTCGGCTTTCGCCTCGCGGCTCGCGATCTTGTACGGTGCGAGAATGGGTACCACGGATTCAACTCCCGGTGCCGCGGCGAGTGCGTCGCGGTCGATCCCGCGTTGCGACCGCTCCGGTCGCCCGTCGCCGATGCACGCAATGACGTTCCTGTTCGTTCCCTGCAACAGCACGGTTTTCAGCCCCAGGGACGCCACCCTTGCCAGGATGTGGTCGATTTCGGTCTGCGACGCCCCAGGGCTCATCACAATGATCATTCCGGTTTTCCTTTCAGATGATTGTTCTACACGGTGCCAACAAAAAAACCCTGAAGCCTTTCGGGCCTCAGGGTTTTCGCATTCATCCGTATTCAGTTATGGCTAAACGCTACGCGCCCTGAGAGCCCTTTCCGTGAAAGGTAAAGTAATAGAAGCCAAAGTACCAGCGCCAGAGCCCGGCGTTGAGCGCAGCATCACCGCACGAAACCATCGACAGGTTCCTGCGATTGATGTTGGATTCGCCGTTGCTCATGATCGATGCGCCTGATACAATGCTCTCAGGACGACAGCCGCAGTGCGGGCACACTCCGCCCTGCTATAGACATTCTACACCATGAAAGGGCGAATGTCAAGTAAAACTTTCGAGCTTTCCGAAAAAAGTCCTTAAACGTTCTGTGGGTGGCGTAGGGGCGGGCTTGCGGCGTCCCAGGAATTCGAGCGAGAGGATGTTCACCCTCCCGTCGTACTTCACGTCGCCGGGGAGGAATTCGTACGCGCCGATGTCGACGGTCGCCGTGCCGTCGAGGTCGCCGTCGATGATGCGAGGGATGCCGGCGAGGTCACTGTCGGGCATTCCTCAGTATCCTTGCGGCTTGGCGCCGCTCGTGATTCCCTTCCGCCTCACCCCATTGATGAATCTGGCTATCCGGTTCACTCAAGTGGCCACAACCGGTAGTGTTTCGACTCCATGGGAGGAGTGCTTTCTTCCCCAGCCCCGTTCACGGGGCTTTCCCGGCTTCCGAGCCGGGTGTTAGCACCGTCCTTCAGGGCGGTGTGCTGGTTTGGCGCCGATAGGCCACCGCCCTAAAGGACGGTGCTATTACCGGCGGCTGGAGCC
>DATKYA010000328.1:0-5278 GCA_035528775.1 Planctomycetota bacterium
AAGCTGGACGTCATCCAGGCTGAAACGCAGCGGCTGGAGGAAATCCTGAACGACATCCTGCACTTCGTGCGGATCGAAAGCCTGGAGCTTCAGCCGCAGGACGTCAACGCGATGCTCGACGAGATCACCGAGTTCAAGGCATCGGAGTTGAAGCTGCGCAACATCGAGATCATCCGGTTCTACGACTATAACCAGCCCAGGTGCGCGGCCGATGCATCGCTGCTGAAGCAGGCGCTGCTGAACATCGTGCTGAACGCCCAGCAGGCAATCGACAAGGACGGCCAGATCATGATCCGGACGTCGCCGGAAAACGGAAAGGTACGGATCGAGATCACCGACACCGGCCCCGGGATGCCGCCGGACGTGCAGGCGAAGATCTTCAAGCCGTGGTTTTCCACGAAGAAGACGGGCACGGGCCTGGGGCTGCCGACCACCCGCCGCATCATCGAAGCGCACGGCGGCACCATCCAGGTATTCAGCGAGGCCAACCGCGGCACCAGTGTGGTCGTCCACCTCGATCCGGCCGGGCCGCTGAATCCAGCCGATCGCCCGAACGGAGCGTCCGCCGCCAATGACTGACCAATTTACCGGCACCGTATTGATCATCGACGACGAGGAGAACCTCGCCCAAGCCTACGCCGAGGCGCTTGAGCGAGCCGGCTGCGAGTGCATCGTCACCACCAGCGGCACCGACGGCCTCGAACAGCTCGACCAGCAGAAGATCGACCTAGTCCTCACCGACCTCGTAATGCACCCCGTGGACGGAATGGACGTGCTGCGCGCGGCCAAGCGCGTGAGCCCCGAAAGCGAAGTGATCGTGATCACCGGTCACGGCACCGTGAAGAACGCCGTGCAGGCGATGCAGCAGGGCGCATTCAATTACCTGCTGAAGCCGATCGACCTCGACGAGCTGCGCGCCATCGTGAAGGAAGCGCTGGAGAAAGTGCACCTCAAGCAGGACAACGCGGAGCTGCGCCGCCAGCTCGATGCAAAGTTCAGCTACGAGGGAATCGTAGGCAACAACCCGCGGATGGTGAGGATCGTGGAGACGCTCAAGCACATCGCCCCCACCAACGCCACCGTGCTGATCTACGGCGATAGCGGCACCGGCAAGGAGCTTGTGGCCCGAGCCATCCACACCAACAGCCCCCGCAAGAACCGCCCGTTCGTCGCACTCAACTGTGCCGCACTGTCGGAAGGCATCCTCGAGAGCGAACTGTTCGGCCACGAGAAGGGCGCGTTCACCGGGGCCGATACGCTCCGCAAGGGGCGGTTCGAATATGCCAACCACGGCACGCTGTTCCTCGACGAAGTGGGCGACCTGCCGCCGTCCACCCAGGTGAAGCTGCTGCGCGTCATCGAGCAGCGCGAGATTATGCGCGTCGGCAGCAATGCACCCATCAAGGTCGACGTCCGCCTCGTTGCCGCCACCAACCGCAACCTTGAGGAGATGGTGCAGGAGAGGAAGTTCCGCGAAGATCTGTACTTCCGGCTGAAGGTGGTCACGGTTGCTCTGCCGGCGCTGCGCGAGCGCCGCGAAGACATCCCGCTGCTGATCGACGCCTTCGTGCAGGAGTTCGCCCGCGTTCACAGTCGGAAGATCACGCAGGTGACACCGAGGGTCCGCGAAATCCTGATGCACCAGGAGTGGCCCGGCAACGTGCGCCAGCTCAAGAACACCATCGAGAGCATGGTGGTGGTGACGCGCGACGACGTGCTGGACGTGGACGACCTTCCCTACGACGTTGCCCCGGTGCAGGTGCAGCCGGCAACGTCGCTCATGCCCGGCATGACCATCGAAGAAGCCGAGCGCCGCCTGATCGCCGGCACGCTCGAATCCACCAACGGCAACCGCGCCGAAGCATCAAAGCTGCTCGGCATCGGCGAACGCACGCTGTATCGGAAGATCAAGGAATACAATTTGGAGGGGGGACGGTAGACGTGCGGCCAAGCACACAAACTGCGGAAGGGATGCGCCTGTGAAACTGCTACTGTGGGATTTCGATGGCACACTCGCGTACCGCGACGGCATGTGGACGCAGGCCCTGCTTGACGTTCTGCGGGAGCACGCCCCGCACCTTGCCGTGACTCGAGAGCAGATCAGGCCGTTCCTGCAGTCCGGTTTCCCGTGGCATGATCCGGACCTGCCCCATACGCACATAATGACGGCGGACGACTGGTGGGAGAACCTCGTACCTGTCTTCGAGCGGGCGTTTGCGTCTGTTGGTGTCCCGCCCGCTGAAGCACCCGGTTTCGCCATGTACGTGCGAAAGACCTTCCTGGGCGTTGAACACTGGCACCTGTTCCCCGACACGGTACCGTCGTTGTCCGCACTTGCCGATGTCGGTTGGACACACTGGATTCTTTCCAACCATGTTCCGGAGTTGGGGCAACTTGCGGATGGACTGGGGCTCGGACAGTTGATCCAGTCAGTCTTCACTTCGGCGCGAACCGGCTATGAAAAGCCTCATCCGTCTGCCTTTGAGCATGTTCTTCGGAAAACGGCTCCCGGCTCAACCGTCTGGATGATAGGCGACAGCATGGTTGCCGACGTGGAAGGTGCAACGAAGGTTGGGCTTTCGGCAATCCTGGTTCGCAAGCAAGCCGCAGGGGTGATCCATTATTGCTGCGACTTGTACGGAATCAGCCGAATCGTCAATGCTTGACTTGCTGTTCAAAGAGATCAGATTTCCTCTGGCTGGGGTTATGCCGGCAGCGGATCCTTCTTCCGATACGCCAGCCCTTCGAAGCTCGCGATGATCGTGGCGTCCTGGTCGGTGACGATGGCGCGGTAGGTGCCGAGCTTGGGGTTCTTCACGACTTCCTCGCAGACGGCGGTGAGCGTGGCACCTTCGCGGGCGGCATTGATGAACGAGATGCTCACGTTGATGGCGACGGAGATGGTGCCGTACGCGTTGCACGCGGCGGCGAAGGCGAAGTCGGCCAGCGTGAAGATCGCTCCCCCGTGAGCGAGGGCCACACCGTTCAGGTGCTCCGGCCGAACCGTCATCCGCGTCACGGCCCGACCCGGGCTTACCTCCACAAGCTCGATTCCCGAAAACGCCGCATACTTGTCGCGCTTCATGAACTCCCGAAACGTTTGCATGTCCATCCGGCTCACGTCCTTTCGATCTGGTTTCTGGTGAGGGTCGATCTCACGCTCTATTAGACAGAAAGCGGCTGCAGTTTTCAAGAGGAGTAAGCGCCTGGCAAGCACGGCACAAATGCCTTGACTTGCCGCTCATCTTGCGTACTATTAGAGCGTGTGTGGAAATCCGTCTGGCTGACGTAGAGACGTGCCGGTGGCACGTCTCAGACGCCCCGCCGGGGCGTCTCTACTGAGGACGCGCAATCATCCACAATCGCACGGATGCGCCCATGGCAGCAGAACCCAGATATGAAGTGATCGAGCACACCGCGGACGTCGGCGTGCGCGTGCGCGGCGCCACAATGGCGGAGGTGTTCGCCAATGCCGCCTACGGCATGTTCGACCTGATGTCGGGCAACGAGGCCGTGCGACCGGAAGTGGAACGCGCAGTGGCGGTGGATGCGCACGATCGCGAGGAACTGATGGTCAACTGGCTCAGCGAGCTGCTGTTCGTCTTCGAGACGGAGCGGCTGCTGCTGTCGGATTTCGAGATCGCGGAGATCGATGAGCGTCACGTGCGGGCGACTGTGCGCGGCGAGCGGTTCGACCCCGAGCGCCACGCGTCCAACTTCGACATCAAGGCGGTCACCTACTACGGCCTGCACGTGATACAGGATGATTCCACGTGGATGGCGACCGTGATCTTCGACGTGTAGAGACGCCCCGCTGGGGCGTCTCAGACGTGCCACCGGCACGTCTCTACGGTGGTTTCCAAGGCAGGAAGATTCGATTTCGACGTGTAGAGACGCCCCGCTGGGGCGTCTCAGACGTGCCACCGGCACGTCTCTACGGTGGTTTCCAAGGCAGGAACATTGCGGCAGGAGAATTTGGCAGAGCATCTGCCCGGAGTTCAATAATGAGACTCGCGGAGATTCATCCCAACAAACTGACCGACTGGATGTGGGAAGTGCCAAAGACCGGCGAGATGCGCGTCCCTACGCGGATCTACGCATCCGAGAAGCTGATGGCAAACATCCGCCACGACGACAGCCTCGTGCAGGCGGTGAACGTGGCACACATGCCCGGCATCGTGAAATACTCGCTGGCAATGCCCGACATCCACCTGGGCTACGGCTTCCCCATCGGCGGCGTGGCGGCCTTCACCATCGACGAAGGCGTGATCTCGCCCGGCGGGATCGGCTACGACATCAATTGCGGCGTGCGGCTGATCCGCAGCGACCTCGCCCGCGAGGAAGTGCAGGACCGCCTGCAGGATCTGGCCAACCAGATCTACCGCGACGTACCGGCCGGCGTGGGCTCTCACGAGGCGATCCAGAAACTCGGCCGATCCGAAATGGAGAAAGCAACCACGCGCGGGGCCGAATGGGCCGTCAGCCGCGGATACGGATCGAAAGAAGACCTCGATCACACCGAGAACCGCGGCTGCCTGGAAGCCGCGGATTTCTCGCGGGTCAGCGATTACGCCGTCAAGCGCGGCTCCGATCAAATGGGCACGCTCGGCTCCGGCAACCACTTCCTCGAGATCGACGAGATTGCGGAGGTGCTCGACCCGCAGGCGGCGGAGGCATTCGGCCTGAAGAAGGGTTTCATCGCGTTCCAGGTCCACTGCGGCTCCCGCGGCTTCGGCCACCAGATCTGCACCGACTACATCAAGACGATGCAGCGCGCAATGGACCGATACGGCATCCGCGTGCCCGACCGCCAACTTTGCTGTGCACCGATCACGTCGGACGAGGGCAAGCAGTATTTCGCGGCGATGGCGTGCGGGGCTAATTTTGCCTGGGCGAACCGCCAGACCATCATGCACCTGGCGATCAAGGCCTTCGAGCGCGTGCTGGGCCGTACGCGCGACGACATGGGCCTGCGGCTCGTGTACGACGTTGCCCACAACATCGCGAAATTCGAGACGCACCAAGTGGACGGCTCGCAGGCGAAAGTGTGCGTGCACCGCAAGGGCGCCACGCGGGCATTCCCGCCAGGCCACCCCGACACGCCGGAAGTCTACCGCTCCATCGGCCAGCCGGTGCTGATCCCGGGCGACATGGGCCGGCAGTCGTTCGTGCTCGTGGGCACGCAGGCGGGGATGGAGACGACCTTCGGCAGCACGTGCCACGGTGCGGGGCGGGCCAAGAGCCGCAGTGCCTCCGCCCGCGAAGTCGACGGCGCCGA
>DATKYA010000329.1:0-5527 GCA_035528775.1 Planctomycetota bacterium
GAAGGACGTCTACCGCGCCGCCGTGCCCGATTCCGATGAGGCGAACGTTTCCCTCAAGCAGGGGCGCAACGAAATCCTCGTCAAGGTCTGCCAGGGCTCCGGTGCCTGGGAGTTCTTCTTCCGGATCGTCGAGCCGGACCCGGCCCTGCTGGAGAAACGCTACACGCTCGAGAACCCGTCCGTCCGGCTCGTTTTCGATTACCTCGGGCGACTGGTCGAACTGCACAACAAGGAAACGCAGACGCCCTGCATCACCGAGGCCGAGAGCTTCATCCCCGCTCCAGCGTTCATTGTGGACGCCTACTCCGCCCACCAGCGCACCTATATCGATGACCCGCTGCTGGCGGGCGGCGGCGGGTTTTCGCGGGCCGACCCCGCCGCGCTGCTCGGCACGATGGAAACCGGCGACCTCCGCCGCCTCGACGCCAGCCCGTGGCACCCGCCCGCGATGACCATCGAGACGAAGGACGGCGTGCAGACCCTGACCTCCCGCACGGCGCTCCGCGGAGACGTGCGCGTCGAGTTCACCGTGTCGCTCCCGGCGGCCGGCGGCACCTCGCGGTGGCAGATTCGTGTGGACAACCACGCCGACGCGCTTCCGCGCCAGCACCTGCGCGTCTACCGCGTGGCATTCCCGATACTGTCCGGGCTGTGCATCGCAAACCGCCCCGAGGAGAACTTCCTCGCCCGGCCCTACATCCAAGGCGAGTTGATCCCCAACCCCTCGGCGTACGCATTTGAGCGGCCGGGCCGGCCGGGCGCGCGCATCAACGTCCTCACCTACCCGGGCTGGGCATCCATGCCATGGATGGATCTCTACCAGGCTCCGCCGAACGATCCCGCCAAGGCGAGCGGCCTCTACTTCGCCAGCTACGATCCCAGATTCCAGCAGGTCGACATCGAGACGGTCCCCGATGCGAAGGCACGCACGATCTCGATGGCGATGCGCACGCTGGCATTCCTGGAGCCCGGTGAAAGCTGGCAGTCGCAAACGTTCATCGTCGGCCTGCACCGCGGCGACTGGCACTGGGCGGGCGACCGCTATCGCGAGGACTCCACGGCCTGGTTCGCCCGGCGCGACGTGCCCGACTGGATCAAGGAGGCAGACGGCTGGCTCGGCACCGGCGGCCCCAACTACCGCTATGCCGATCTGCCCAAGATGCTCGAAGACGCCCGCTGGCTGGGCCTGAACTACCTCCAGTGCTGGTCCGAGATGCTCGAGAACGTCGGGCCGAACAAGGCACGAAAATCATACTACTGCTTCTTCCTGCCCGACCCCGATCGCGGCGGCGAGAAGGAGATGACCGAAGGCGTCCGCAAGGTTCGCGAGATGGGCGGCCACATCGGCTTCTACTCGAACTTCTGGACGTTCGACGCCGACATCCACCGCGGCCTCCAGCAGTGGAAGGAGCAGATTCCGCCCGACGTGAAAATTCCCGACTGGCACGCCGAGTTCAAAAAGTACGCCTCCGTCTTCCCCGATGGTCACATCGAACCCGGCAGCTACGACGACGGCTACGCCGGCATGTGCCCCGGTGCTGAAGGCTGGCGCAATTACCTGAAGTTCTGGATCGTCGACAAGTACGTCAAGCAGTACGGCGTGGACGCGTGGTACCTCGACAGCTTTCCGGTGACGATGTTCAGCGCCGATCGCGTCTGCTTCAGCCCGTATCACGGGAATGGCAGGCCGCATGGCGTGGGGCAGGGGCTGATCGAGTTCGCGCGGATGATCCACGAGGCAGCCGCCGACACGGTGAAGCTCGCCGTCACGTCGGAGTCCGCCGGCGACGTGTTCATGCAGTACAACAGCCACGCCCTCGGCATCGAGCTTGTCGGCGGCCTCACGCAATACCCGAAGCCCGAGATCTACACCTGCACCTTCCCCGACCACATATTCTTCAGCGGCACGTGCAACAACCAGTTGGGGCTTGTACATTACTACCCCGAGCTTGAGAAGCCGAGCCGCGAGGTGGGCATGAAACGCGTGTTCCTGATGGGCTATCGCTTCGACATCCTCGCCTATCCGGTGAACCGGGCCGACGCCTACATGCTGTTCCTCAGGGACCTCATCGCCCTGCGGCAGAAGATCAAGGGCGAGCTGTACGCGTCGTCGTTCAAGGATGACATCGGGCTGGGTACGCTGCCCGAGCAGGTGGAAGCGAAGGTCTTCCGCCGCAACGACGGCCGCTCCCTCACGCTGACGATTCTCGACCGCCGCCCGATGAAATCGGCCATGGAACTGTCGATCGATCCGGGCGCGCTGCACGTCGGGCGGGCTGACGACGCCACGCTCCACACGCTTGACGGCGCCCAAGCAGACATCAAGATCACACAGCGCCTCGGAAAGCTGTTCCTGCCTCTTCCGGAGCTGAAGGCCGACCCCGCGGCGGTCGTGATCCGCTGTGCCGTGCCGGC
Organism: Planctomycetota bacterium; assembly: GCA_035528775.1. Lineage (GTDB taxonomy): Bacteria > Planctomycetota > PUPC01 > JABMSA01 > JABMSA01 > DATKYA01. The sequence continues at coordinate 2,416 of DATKYA010000329.1, forward strand.
GCCGCAGTAGAATGCGGCTGCTGCGTCCCATGCTTGCAATGCCGCGTACGAACTCTATAATGGGAGTTGGGCTTCAAACGCCATCCGGGGGAAACTCCAGGTGAATCGAATCGTTCTAGAATTCAACGTCGCCGCGACCCTCTGGGTCGCCGCGATGCTCCTGGTCGCTGGTGCGCTCGCTCCGGCCGCCGCCGGGGAGGCGAACGTCGTTCGCGTCTCCACCGTGAAGGATTTCAAGCACGCGGCACTGCACGAAACCGGCCCCGACGCCAAGGAGGCCCAGCGCTGCTTCAAGGTCGTCGACGACGAAGACGCAGCGGGCGGCCAGGCGCTGCAAGTTCGCCTCAGCGCGCCGCTCGTTCGCCAGGACGATTTCGCCGTGCTCCAAACGCCGGGCAGCGACCGCCCGCTCGACGTCGGCACCTACCGCGCGACCGTCAGGATGAAGGTGCAGGGCATGCTCAACTCCCTCGGCTCCGCCGTGGCCATCCGCGCCGGCGACCAGACACGTGAAGTCTGGATGAACGAATTCCGCGAGGAGGACGCCTACCAGGAGTTCACCGTGGACTTCGAGTCGCGCCCGGGCAACTTGCTTACGAAGCACGACGCGGTCACCTGGCAGGCGCCGGGCGGCCCCGGCGACCTCGTCCCGCGCGACGACCTCCCCTCAATCTTCGACCGCCTCAAGCTGAACGATGCCCCGTGGGAAGACAAGCTCGCCCGCTGGATCGCCGAACGGGTCGCCATCCCCACACTGAAACTGAAATCCGACGACATCCCGCGATACACCGGCATGGTCCGCGAAGCCCTCAACGACCTCGGGCCGGACGGGCTGCGGTTCGACGAGCAGGCCGAGAAGGCCGCCCTCACGAAGGAGCTCGTGCAGGCCATCAACAGTTACGGCGCGTCGCGGCCCGACGGATCGGTGGCGCTGTTCTTCCCGAAGAACGTGACCGCCGGCCCGGGTGCGACGCGCGGCCCCGCCACCCCCCAGCCCACGCTCAGGAGTCTCACGGTCGACTGGGTGAAGATCGAGAAGCTGCCCGAACCGGACAATCTCGTCGTGCGGCAGGTGATCTGCCGCTATCCGTGGCGGCGGCCCGGCGAGGAGCAGGTGTTCACCGTGTGCCTGCACAACCGCAGCGGGGCCGAACAGGCAAACACGCTCCGGCTCGTGCTGCACAGCGGCCTCCGGCACGAGGAAACCATCTGGGAAGGCACGCTGCGGCTGCCCGACGGCGGCTACCAGCGGGTCACGCACGCTTGGAAGATCCCCGCCGCACAGCATCCCTGGGGTCAGACCGTGATCGCACAAATCATCAAGGGCGGCAAGACCGTGAGCGAGGAGCGGACGTGGTTCGCCCTGCACATGTTCTCGAACGCCGTGATGATTTTTGGCGCCGGCAACAGCTCGCGGTTCCTGCATCCGTATGCCGCCGGCCCGCCCGCCACGCAGAACCACCGGGAGCTGGTGGGCGCGAACTGCACCATCTACGACTCCGCCGGCGTGGTGCCGGACCCCGGCGAGTTCTTCGATCCGTACGTCGTCGGCAACGGCACCTACTTCATCAGCATTCCCACGCTGGCATCGATGACGCGCGGCCTGGCGGCGCGCGGGATCGCGCCATTCTTCTACCTCGAAAGCCACGGCTCCGCCAAACGAGCCTTCGAAATCTACTGGGACCACCCCGACTGGGTGCCGTCGCTCCCGGCGAACATGGATTGCTTCCTGCTCCAGCGCGACGCGACGGCCCAGGACTGGCTGAAGTGGCGCCGGGGCGAGCTGACCACGAAGGACGGCAGGCCGCCCGAGATCGCACAGGCGGGCGGCGCCTACTCCGGCCAGCTCGTCGAGCTCAACGGCATCGTCAAGCAGAACGTCGACCGCGTCATCGACGGCAGCATCAAGCTCTGCGAGCACACCGATTTCCGGGGCGTCCGGTGGGACGGCCTGCCGTTCCGCGCGAAGAACGCCAAGTGCCTCGGCGGCTCCTGGGGCAAGACCAAAGACGAGCTCGATGCCATTTCGGTGGAGAACCTCCGCCGCTACCGCACGGCCATGCGGGCGAAGTTCCCCGGCTTCGAGCTGCGGGCCAACGGCGGCCTCTCCGAGCTTGAGGAAAAGCCCGACGATCCATCCGATTTCAACAAGGCCTTCGAGATTCTCAAGAAGGACCCGCTGCACGTGGAGCTCGCGTCGGAGCACGGCAGCATCATGGAGGAGATCTGGATGAGCTACGCTGGGTTCGGCAACTACCGCAACGACTGCCGCAACTACCTGCGGGCCGCCTGGTTCGAGAACTCGGCCTTCAAGATGGCCGGCGGCCACAACGGCCACATGCTGTGGTTTTACGACAGCCTCTCGCAATACACGCCCGACGAGATTTACCAGCAGATTTTCACGTTCCTCGGAGGGGCGCATCTCGATGGCACCTTCGGCCCCATCCCCGAGAGCATCTACGATTTCGGTGTCTATGCCATCCGCTTCAGCGAGTTCTTCTGGGACCCCGCCCTCCGGCCGATCAGGAACCTGGCGGACAAGGTGGAGGTGGACACCGAAGCCGATCTGTGGTACGCGGAAGTCGGCTTCGAGAAACCCACGGACGACGGCGGCCTGCTCTACGTGATCCCGGTGATCAACCCGCCTGTCACCGAGCTGTGGCTGCAGAACCGCTTCGGTCTGCTCCCCGAGCCGATCACCGAGCCTTTCGGCATGACCGTGAAGACTCCCCCCGGCTTCACCAAGGTGCGCGCCGTGTATCTGCTCGACAACCGCCCCTTCCCGGCCGTGCGCCCGCTGGAGTTCGACGACGGCGGCACTGAAGTCCAGTTCGAGATCCCCGAGCTGATCGTCTTCAAGGTGGTGGCAGTGGAGTTCGGGAAGCAATGATGAATGATGAATGCAGAATGATGGAAGCAGAAGAGGGCCGTGAAGGCTTTGGGGCTTGCGGCTTGGGGCTTGGGGCTGAAGAAATCGGCACAAGTCCACTTGGTCCACTGAGTCCACTTGGTCCACTGCACCCCGAGATTCCTCATCCCTTCATCTTCCTCTTCGTGTCCTTCGTCGCCTTGTGGCTTTTCTCCTCCGTCGGGATGGCCCGCGCCGCCGAAA
>DATKYA010000330.1:0-2997 GCA_035528775.1 Planctomycetota bacterium
CTGCATCAGCCTGACGGTCTGCATCGTGATCGTGGAGGCTCCCGAGACGATCCGCCTGTTGACCAGGTTGCTGCACGCCGCACGAGCCGCCGCAATCGGGTCAACGCCGATGTGGTTGTGGAAACGTTTGTCTTCCACGGCGATCACCGCCAGCCCGAGCTGGGGATTGATGTCGTCGATGCCGGCCCAGAACATCAGCGAGCCGGGGCGGGCGGCTGAATCGTTTCCCACGAAGGCACACAGCACCGCGCCGTTGCGGTCAAGCACGAGCGCGGCGGGTTCATCGCGGCGGCATGCTTCCAGCTTCGCGCGCGGGAAGGGGAATGCCGCCCACAGGACGGCCAGTATCACCGCGCCCAGCAGAATGCCGCCGATTGCCCATTTCGCGGCCTTACGCGGCCATTGCCGCTTCGCATGCATTTCATCCGTCCTCATTTCGCATCCACCACGTTCACCGTCCCGGCTCCGTTCACGCTGATCACGTCGGGGTCGTACATGCATGACGCGGTGATCGCGGGGAGGGTGAACCGCCCGCGCGTGACCGCCCGCGCCACGTAGCGATAGATGCTCTCGCGACCCGAGTTGATATCGGTGAACAGGAGCAGGCGGTCGTCGCGCATTTCCACGCGGTCGGGCCTGATGGAATTGCCGCGCGATTCATCCGCCCACGCGAGGCTGTCGCTCGACGCGATTCGCGGGTTCTCGATCTCGAAGCACGCGGGCAGCAGGTCGCTGACCACAAGGTTCCGCACGGAGTGCTCGCTGGTGATCGCGATCTCCATGATGACGATTGCGCCGTGGGGGATTTTCAGCGGGTCCAGCGGCTTGCCGTCGCGCGCCAACAATTGGCGGCGGACCTTCAGATGGCGGTCGACCGCCGGCTGGCCTTCGACTGGGACGCCCTCGGCCTGGCAGCAATAATGGAGCATGCCGGTGCCGGCGACCTTCACGCGGACCTCCGTGCCGGCCGCATCCGTCAGCTCGATCACCGGCTTGTCGTCCTGGGTGAACCGTGCGAGCTGCCTGCCGTTAGCCGTGGCCTCGGCCTCATAGCGGGCGTCCCGCCAGTTGGTGCGGCGGACGTACCGTCCCAGGGCCAGCAGTGCGAACGCGTTTTCCTGCGTCGTCGCCCACCGGCCGTCGCGTGCCAGCGACTGCAGCCGGCGTGCAAGCACGGGGACACTTGGATGATCCGGGGCGGCATCGAGGTACGCGGCGAGCTGGATCGCAACCTCCCGGGCGGGCGAGTCGAGCATCCCGGCCTGTTCGGGCACGGCCCGTACTTTCAGTTTCTCCGGCCGATCTTCCGCAAGCATCGCAAGCGCCGTCTTGCGGTCGCCCATCGTGGCGAGGGCCGCGGCGACGTGGTAGCGCGAGTAGGCCGGCAGGTGCTCGCGGTCTTCATACAGCCGCCACGTCCACGATCGATTCGGCTTGCCCGCCAACGCCAGCACGTAGCAGGCGTACGCTTTCACCGGCATTTCGTCATCGCTCGTGGAATAGCCGCTCAGGCAGTGATCGGCGAGATGGCGCAGTGCATCCTTCAGTGCGTCCTCGGGCACGTCATAGCCGGCGTTGCGGGCTTCAACGAGGAAGTGCGCGGCGTAGACGCTGCCCCAGGGAAACGTGCCGTCGCTGCCGTAGCCGGGCCACATCGCGAAGCCGCCGGTAGCCGTCTGCATCGCGAGCAGGCGGTCCACGCCGGCCTGTGCAAACGCCTGCGGGTCCGTCTTCCGGAACGTCTCGGGATCGGCGAACTCGGCAACGTCCGCCAGATACAGAAGCGGGAACGCGGACGATACGGTCTGCTCGACGCACCCGTAGGGATACCGCACGAGGTAGCGCAGTCCGCCCGCGAGGCTGATCTGCGGCATTGCGGAAAACGTGATACTGCATTTCCCGGTGCCCGCGAGCCATCCGCCGGGAAGCTTGATCGTGGTGGCAGTGCCGGCGGGAATCGCCCCCGACTGGGCGGTGGCCTGCAGGCTGGATGGCGGGCGCACCGCAAGCTCCACCGATTCCACCGCCCGATGCTCGCCGAGCGACGCGCTGACCGTGCCGGCTGCCCGGCCGCACTCTCGTAGCGCCCGCAGGCGGAACTCGAGCGCGCGTTCGGCTCCATCGGCCAGCTCAACGGACACTTCGTGCTCGCCCAGGGCTTCCAGCGGGCCTTCGCAGACGATCTTCACGCGGGCGCGTGCGGACGCGGCATCCGCGGCCTGCCCCGTGTTGTTGGTCAGCGTCACGGGCACCACGAACTCGTCGCCCGGCGCCAGGAACCGCGGGAACGACGTGGTGAGCATCAGCGGCTGCCTGACGACGACGGACCGCTGTGCGGATCCGAACTGCGCCGCCGCCGCCGAAACGACCATCAGCCGCAGTTGGCCGGAAAAATCGGGCGCGGTGAATTCCACCATGGAGCGCCCGTCGGGGCCTGTCTCCAGGTTCGACTGCCACAGTGCCACCGGCTTGATCCGCCGCACGCTGATCGGGTTCAGCCGCCGCGGGTCGAAATCCTTCTCGTCGCCATCGCCGCCCGCGTCGGAGTCCGATTCCACTTTCCTGCGGCCGACTTCCGGCATCAGCAGCGAATAGACGTCGGACGTGCCGACGCCCAGCGAGCGCCGGGCGTAGAAGAACGCCCACGGGTCCGGCGTCTGGTATCCGGTGAGGCTGCAGATTCCCTCATCGACGGCCGCGACGGTCAGCTCGGCGGGCACCGGTGCACCGGCGGCATCGCACACGGCTACTTCCACCTGGAGGTGCTGCCCGGGCCGGATGTCTGCAGGCGCGCGCACGTCCACCTGCAGCCGGCGGGAGGCGTGGTCGAGCAGGATCGGCACCACGCCGTAGGCGCGGTGCATCGCGAGCTGCGCGTCCGACGCCACCGGCCGGATCACCGTGACCGAGCAGTAGGCGTTCGGCCCGAGCGATTCGTCGATCGGGATCGTCAGCTCGGCGGTGTTCCCGGGCAGCAGCATCGTCCGGGCGCTGTGA
>DATKYA010000331.1:0-2757 GCA_035528775.1 Planctomycetota bacterium
GATGATCATGTGAGAGTCCTCCGCCGTCGGATGATTCAGTTTCGGAACGACTCGACACGTTGTACATTACCGGAAATGGGGGAGTTTTTCACGGATATTATCGGGCCGGATCATTTCCGCATTCACCGCCAGTGCCGGTGGTAAACGTACCACTCGGCCATCAGCAGGCAGAGGACGATGATGACGAGGTGTTTCCAGATTTCGCGCGGGGTCTGGCGGACGGTGTCTTCGCCGGTGATCGGTGCGCCGCGCCATTCGAAGGATTCGCGCGGCTCGATGCTCGATTCCCGGCGGTCGAGGACGTTCGCGGCGGTCCACACGGGATCGCGATTCTCCATCGTGAGCAGGTAGGGGCCGGGGATAGCGGTCTTGCCGAATGCCACGCGGCGCTCCTTGTCGGCCTCCACCGCGGTGATCGTGCCGCGCGGGTCGCGGATCGCGGCCGACGGGCAGTCGGCGGGCAGGTTGAACGTGATCGGGCTGCCCACCTGGATCATGGCGGGGGCCGCTCCGTGCACCTCCGGGTTCAGCCAGTGGATCGCGTTCGAGAAGAACACCGGAAACGACACGCGGAACGGCCAGTTGGTGTTCAGCCGGCTTTCGGCGTTGATCAGCTCGAACGCGACGAGGACCACGCGGCGGTCGATGGTGGAGATCGACACAACGAGCGGGCACTTGTCGCCCTCGAGCGCCACGGAGTGGATGGGCAACTTGAAGGCGCGCGCCTTGGCGACCTGGAGGCCGGTGAAATCGGCGAAGCGGCACAGCGGATCCGAGTGATCCCAGTCGAGCAGTACGGGGTAGTCGACTTCGCCGGCGGGTTCGACCCCTGCGATGGGGGGCACGCAGCCCATAAACAGGTATCCGCCCGATCCGATGGACGGCGGCGACCAGCGGTCGAAGACGGTGACGTCGGCGGGCGTGGCCGGGGGGTAGTCGACGGGCTGGATCATCGCGAGATGGTGCGGGCTGTTCGCGTCGGGCATGAGGGCCTTCTCGAGGAAGTAGTTGCCCGAAGTGACCAGCAGCACGTTTGGCTCGCGGGGCTTGCGGAGCGGCACCCACGCGCGGTTGTCGGAGGCGAGATCGTCGCCCGGTTCCAGCACGATCTCCACGAGGGTGTCGGCGAGCTGCGGCACGCTAAACAGCCGGGAGCCTTTCTCGCGGGGCCCGAGGCTGACCGGCACCGTGCTGAGGAGGCCGCCCGACGGGGCGTCTTCGCCGGCGCCGCGGTCGTAGATGCTGATGCTGCCCTCGAACGGCTCGGGCGAGAAGTTTTCGACGCCCACGAAAATCTCGGCGGCCTGGCTGGCCGTGCGGCGCACGTCGAGATTCGTGATGGCGGCGTTGCGGGTGCTGCGGCCGACCGGGAGGAACCGCACGGGGATGTTTTCGCGCTGCAGGTCCTGCGGGTCGTCGAACCCGCCGTCGCTGATGATCACGATCTGCTGGTCCTTGCGGCCCATCAGGCGTCGGGAGCGGCTCATGTGGAGTGCGACGGCGAGTGCGTCGCGGATGTTCGTCGGCCCCTCGCCCGGCTCGATTGCGGCGATCGCGCGGCCGAGATCGGATTTCGAGCCGGTAAAGGATTGCTGCACATTGCACTGCCCGGCGAAGGTGAGGACCATCGTGCTCGCGGAGGCGTCCATCTGCTGCAGGAGGCCGCGGGCGGTCTTCTTTGCGAGGTCGAGCCGGGTGCCGCCGGGCTCCGTCGTGTTCATGCTGCTGGAAGTGTCAATGAGCATGATGGCGTCGCCGCCGCCGGTCTGCCGGAGGTTGAGCACGGGCCGTGCCAGGGCGAGCGCCGCGAGCGCCACGATGAGGATTTGCAGGATCAGCAGGAGGCTGGAGCGCAGCCGCTGGAAGGGCGCGTTGACCGCGAGGTCGTTGATGCTGCGGCGCCACAGCAGCGTGCTGGGGACGACCTGCTCGCGGCGCTTCAGCTTCAGGAAGTACAGCGCTACGACGGCCGCGGCAGCCGCCGCACCGAGAATGAGGGCTTGGGTGGAGTTGATGAAGGACATATGCGTGCAACCGAAAAGAAGACAGAAATCCAGTATATCCGGTGGAGCGGTTAGTGCAGCGTGATCGAGCGCGGTTAGTGCACCGTGCTCAAGCGCGGTGCTAATACCCGGCCTGTCGGCCGGGGAAGGCCCCTGAAGGGGCCTGAAGAGGGGCGGTCGGCGGATCACGCGTTAATGGTCGATCCCGTCAGCCCCGTTCACGGGGGTTTCCGCGAAGCGTGATAGCACCGTCGTTTACGGCGGTGGGAGAAGTCCGCCGATTCACCGTGATCGAGCGCGGTTAGTGCACCGTGGTAAACCGCGGTGCTATCACCCGGCCGGTGGCCGGGAAAGGCCCCTCAAGGGGCCTCAAGAGGGGCGGTCGGCGGATCACGCGTTAATGGTCGATTCCGTCAGCCCCGTTCACGGGGGTTTCCGCGAAGCGGTGATAGCACCGTCGTTTACGGCGGTGGGTCAATCGGGTTCTGTGCGTTCCATCCGCAGTTGCAGGTTGCCGCTCGCGTGGTGTTGCCGCTGATTGCGAACGTACTCAATCACCCACGGCAGGTTTCGCGTGCCGAACGTCACCACGCCATATCCTCGCTGCCAGTAGAGCAGCGTGTCTTTGCCGAGGTGATTGATGAAGTGCGAGGACGAGCCTTTCAGCTTGCCGATCCATTCGCTGATCAGCACGGTGGGCGGGATCGTTACCGCGAAATGGATGTGGTCGTCGGTCCCGCCGATCTCGTGCACA
>DATKYA010000332.1:0-8163 GCA_035528775.1 Planctomycetota bacterium
TCACCACTGGCTTGCCGGTGACCTCGGGCACAGAACACCCTTCGATTAGAGACTGATCATTATAGCCGACATGGCGGGGAAAGTCAACACCTTTTGTCGGCTTTGCGGCACGCGGGTGCGGCAACGAAATATGGTTTTCGGAATCCGGCGTCTTCGCCCCCTGCATGCCCGTTCACGGGCATTCCCCGGCTTCCGAGCCGGGTGATAGCACCGTCCTTCAGGGTGCGCAGGTTTGCCGCCGATAGCCCACCGCCCTGAAGGACGGTGCTATCACCTGCGGGCGATGCCGGCGGACTCGGCAGTCCGCAGGAAAGCCCCTAAACGGGGCTGTGGGTCGCCGGAAAGTCGCGGAAAAACCACGAGGAATTCGCGGACCCCGGCACGCTGAGCAGGCATTCGGCCGGCAGTTTTTCGCGAACGCTCGCACCGGAAATGCCCAGAAATGTCCCGATTCCCCGTTCCTTTTTGCGGCCGATTCTGATATCTTTCTCGGGAAGCCCATGGCAACGCTTTCGGAGATGCATCAATGCCCGATCGCCCGAACATTCTCGTGCTGCTGACGGACCAGCTTCGTCCGTTCGAACTGAGCTGCCACGGGCATCCCGTGGTGAAGACGCCGAACATCGACCGCCTGGCCGCCGGCGGGGTGCGATTCGAATACGCCTGCACCAGCAACCCCGTCTGCACGCCGGCCCGCTCAAGCGTCATCTCCGGCCAATACAGCCGCACGTGCACCGGCATGCTGGGCTGCGTGGGCGACCCGGCCAGCCGCCGCTGCCACTTCCCCGACACCACGCTCGCCGAGCGGCTGCAGACGGCGGGCTACGACGCCGCTCTCGTGGGCAAGTGGCACATCGGCCCAAGCCCGCGGATCGTCGGCTTCGCCGAAACCGTCTACCCGAAGGTGCACCACCTCAACCAGAATCAGCTCTACTTCGACGGCACCGGCCACAGTTGGGTGCAGGAGGGATTCTGCCCCGACTTCGAGGTGCAGACCACGCAGCAGTTTCTGCGCAGGCGCCGCGAGCGCCCGTTCTTCCTCTTCCACAACCTCTGCCTGCCGCACATGCCGTACTTCGACGTGCCCGACCGCTACCGCCGGCGCTACCGGCCCGAGGACGTGCTGCTCCGGCCCAACACCACCATCGGCGGCAAGCTCTACTACGACGAGAACGCCTTCCTCATCTATTACTACGACCACCTCTACTACCGCGAGCACCGCCCCGACATGCAAACGCTGCCCGACGGCTACGACCTGCACGCCCTGACCGCCCACTACTGCGGAATGATCGCGTCGGTTGACGAGCAGGTGGGCCAAATACTGGACACGCTCGCCGACGCCGGCCTCGCCGAGAACACCATCGTGCTGTTCACCTCCGATCACGGCGACAACCTCGGCAGCCAGCACCTGTGGAACAAGATCTCGGTGAACGACGAGGCGATCAGGATTCCGTTCATCGTATCGTGGCCGGGCACGCTGCAGCCTCGCGTTGCTCGCGAGCACGTGGCGTCGCTGGTGGACGTCGCCCCCACGCTGCTGTCGCTTGCCGTAGGGGCGAACCATCGTGTTCGCCCTCAGCCGGTTCCGCCGTTCATGCAGGGGCGCGACCTCAGCCCGATCCTGCGCGGCGACGCCGCCCGCCTCGGCATCGGCGAGGCCATCATCGAGAACCTGAGGGGCGAGCTCGCCATCCGCACGCCCTCCCACCTCTACGCCGTGATGACCGAGACCCAGCACGGCACACCCCTCCGCAAGCTCACCGACGACCGGTTCATGTTCTACGACACCCGCATCGACCCCTACGAGATGACCAACCTCGCGAAGACCGGCGAGCAGCAAGACGTCGCCCGCGACCTCCGCGAACGCATTCTGACGTGGGACCGCGAAACGCCGTGGATGCCGGGCACGCTGGGTGGCACGTACGGGCAGGGGCCGGAGTGAGGAGCCGGGCATGGTTGATCAGGTAGGAAAACACGCAGGGGCGGCCGATGAGGCCGCCCCATATTGTTCTCAAAGCGACGATCATGCCACTGCACAGCGTGTGCTACTGACACGTGTTGCCCATTCCAGCCCTCGCGTAAAGGAGATCCAGCACGTTGGTAGAATTGTCCTGGTTCACGTCATACTTCCACAGGTCTCCGGTCGAAGGTGACTGCATAACTAGTCAGCCGGAACGTTCTCCTCCAGATCCTCCCTCACCAGCACAATCACCGCCTGCAGAGCCGAGACGCTCAGGGTTGGCCGGATGGCGACTTTGGGGAAGATGGAGCCGGGCTGCAGGGTGGCCTCGGTGACTTCGCCGATGATGATGTTGCGGGGGAAGGTGGCGAGCTCGCCGGAGGTGAGGCACAGGTCGCCGGGGACTACCTGCCCCCGGAAGACGTGCCGCATGCGCACGGAATCGGGCATTGTGGCTTCGGCCTGCGCACCATCGCCGCCGCGCCGGGCGAATGCCGGCATCTTCGACGACGAGCGAGCGGCAAGATTCACCAGGCGCATGCGGACGGAATCGGCCATGGTGCCTTCCACCAGCGTGCTCTCGCCGGTGCGCTGGATGTACGCAGGAATCTTGCAGGAGGGGTTCGTGAGCAGGTTCACGAGCGACGACGTAGGCCGTGCGACGGCGACCACGCCGACGGCGGAATGCCCCCACACCACGCCCGCTCCCTTCCGCACGCCGTCGTTGCTGCCCCGGTTGATCGTGATCACGCCGGGCAGGAGGGTGGCGTCGCGCCCGATGATCATCGCGGGGATGACCTTCATCTTCTCGGGGCCCGCCTTGGCGAAATCCTCGAACGCCGCAAAGCTGTCGATCATCCGCTCCAGCTCGATTGCCCTGCCCTTCTCAACCGCGAGCAACTGCCGGAGGCGGCGGATCTCGTCGTTTGCCCGCCTGAGTGCATCGGGCTGCGCCTTGCCGGCGAAAACGCGATCGAGCGTTTCCGTGAGGTTGATGAGGCCGCACCGCACGAACGTGGCCGATTCCTGGGCCGGAGCCATGCAGGTGAGCACGGAGCCTTTCATCTCGTCATGGCGGGCCTGCGGCAGCAGCGTGCCGATGAAGCTGATCGCCGCGAGAAGGATGAAGATGAGGTGGAAATACCTGCGGTTCATGGGGAAACGGAGCAAACCTCGAACAATGAACACCGAACATCGAACTCGAATGCGAAGACGAACACTCAACAATCAACGCTCAACTGCCAACGGGCAACGGAAGAGGCGCTCAGTGTGGATTGCCGGCCAATGAATGCTGACCGTCGATGGATGGCGCCGGGCGTGGGGCGTTCGTCTGCCTCTTCAACAGCCGCACGCCGCATCAATAAACGTGTTCGTCCCAGCCTTCGAGGACGTCCTGGAGCTCGGAGAGCTGGTCGAGGATCATGCCGGTTCCGCGAGCGACGCAGGTGAGGGGGTCGTCGGCGACGCGAGTGGGGAGGCCGGTTTTCTCCTGGATCGCCTTGTCGAGGCCGCGCAGGAGGCTTCCGCCGCCTGCGAGAACGATGCCGCGGTCGACGAGATCGGCAGCAAGCTCGGGGCTGGTCTGCTCCAGCGTGGTGCAGATGGCGAGGATGATTGCTTCGACCGGCTCCCTGAGTGCTTCGCGCACTTCCTGCGAGGTGAGCGTGATCTTGGTGGGCAGGCCGGTGAGATGGTGCCGGCCGCGCACGTCCATCGAAAGCTCTTCCTGGAGTGGATGAGCTGAGCCGATCTGTATCTTGATCCGCTCGGAGGTGGCGAGGCCGATCTCGACGTTGTAGTTGCGTTTGACGTAGGAGACGATGGCTTCGTCGAAATCGTCGCCGGCGACGCGGAGGCTCTGCTGGGTGGCGATGTTGCCGAGGGTAATGACGGCGACTTCCGTAGTGCCGCCGCCGATATCGGCGATCATGTTGCCGATGGGTTCGGTGATGGGCAGGCCCGCTCCGATACCGGCCGCGAGCGGCTCGGGCACGGTGTAGACCTTGCGGGCACCGGCCTGCTCGGCGGCGTTGTGAACGGCCTTTTTCTCCACCATCGTGATGCCGCTGGGCACGGCGATGATCACGCGGGGCCGGTACATCCAGTTGCGGTGATGCACCTTCTTGATGAAATAGCGCAGCATCGCTTGCGTGATGTCGAAGTCGGCGATGACGCCGTTCTTCAGGGGGCGGATCGCCGCGATGTTGCCGGGGGTCTTGTAGAGCATCTCCTTGGCCATCTGGCCCACGGCCTCGCCGTTGCGCAGCACCTTGTTGGTGCGCTTGGAAACGGCGACAACCGAAGGCTCCATCAGGATGACGCCTTGGCGGGGAACGCAGATCAACGTGTTGGCCGTGCCGAGATCGATGCCGATATCGGTGGAGAACAGCCCGATGAAGCTCTTGAGCAGGGAGAACATTGAACCCCAGCCGTCCCGAGTGAATCACTCTCGCGTTCTTCCGTGTTCGTGCGAACGGATGCTCGCGTGAACTCAGCGAGAGGGCAGAGCCTGGGAAACGAGGCGACGCGATGCGTCGTGTACAAGCAACCATGCGCGAAGCCGGACGCCTGCACAGTCTGGAGCAGATGACCGGCTTACGCGCATGTGCTCATTATGGCGTTGAACTTCTATTTGTAGTCCGGGCGTTCGTTGCAGGCCCGGAGGCCTTCGCCGCAAATCGTGCAAAACGGGGCCACGGGGCCTATTCGCCGGCGTCTTCTGCGGGGGCTTCATCGGCTCCGGCATCATCGTCGGCAGCGGCATCATCGTCGGCAGCGGCATCATCGTCGGCAGCGGCATCATCGGCTTCATCGGCGGCACCAGCGGCTTCGCCTTCGTCCGCATCCGCATCGACGGCATCCGCATCGACAGCCGCGTCATCATCGGCTTCGTCTTCCGTGGCGGCGGGGGCGGCTTCCTCATCGCTCTCAGTGGCTTCATGCGCGGGAGCGGCTGCTTCGGGCGTCGGCAGGTCGGCCAGGCGTACCGGCTCGACCTTCGTGCCGCCCTTGTAGGCCTTCAGCTTGGTGCTGTTCATCACCAGGCCGCACAGGAAGATGAGCGCGCTCACGACAAGCAGCACGGTGAACAGGTCATTCTTCGCGGGCATTGTCACTTTTGCCATTGCTGTGTGTCTCCCTCAATCAGAATGCGCCCAGGCGGGTGGTGGCACCGTCGCCGGGCTGAATGGATGAGGGCGTCATGTCGCGGTTGATCCGGGCCGCGCTCTTGGCGGCGAACACCCGGTCAACTTCAACCTGCCCGATGTAGCTGTCGTCGCGATACACGAAGAAGGTGAATCCTTTCTCGACCAAGTCTTCGCTGCCCACGCTCAGCACGACGATGCCGGTCTGATCGTCGACTTCCTCGATCTTGGCTTCGATCTGGGGAGGAACGATGGTGCCGCGGTCGATCACGAGGGATGGCACCGCCTTCTTGTAAGCAGCGATGACGGCGTCCTTGTCGGCCGTCTTCTTCTGCTGCTCATCGGCGGCCTTGGTGAGTGTTTCGATGTTGAGCTTGAGGTCGCCCATCTGTTCGTTGAGCATTACGAGTTCGGACTGAGCGTCGGTCTTTTCCTGGAGGGCGGTCTGGAGGTCGGCCTGCACCTTCTCGAGGCGCTCGCGGGTGCTTTCGGCCTCGTTCTGGATTCTCTTGGTATTCTCTGCCAGTTGCTCAAAGGTGCTGTTGAGCTGGTCGTGCAGCCGCTTGGCATCGACGGCTTTCTGTTCGGCTGTCTCGACTTTTCCCTGCATCTCGAGGATTTGCGTGTCTTTCCGGGCGAGATCGCCTTGGAGCTTGGTTACCTCGTTCTCCTGGCTCTTGATGGTCTCATTGCGCTTGGCTACTTCCTGCTGAACCTGCTTGATCTCCTTGTTTAGTTGGTCGACATCCCGGGTGTGCAATCCCTTCCAATCCTGCTGCTGAGAGAACAGCACAACGCTGACGGCCAGGAAGGCAATGCCAAGGCCAAGATTGATCAACACCATGACTTTCGACAGAATGCTCATGTGCCAGTCCCTCGAATGCCCTTACTTGAGGAAAATGGAACTTGGTCAACACCAATGGATTCGGACGTTGGCGAACACCGCCAACTGAACGTATTATATCGGGTCGGGCGCGCTTGTCAAGGGGAAAAAGCGGTGCGGTGCACAAAATTTTCGGGGCGGCGGTTTCGCCTGCCATCTCGGAAATCTCTCGTTTTTCGCGCAAGATGTTGTGATGAGTGGACTCAGTGGACTCAGTGGACGTAGTGGACACGGCCAATGAATCTCTCCTCGGCCCAAGCCCTCAATGGCGTGAGATCAAGGAAGCGCGGCCCTCGTGCGACAGGTACAGCGCCCGTGCAAACAGGTCATCGTGGATGGCAACGCTGGCGCCGATGTTGATGAACCCCTGCATCGGGCAGCCCACGGCGGGGGTGATGATCTTGCTCGCAAAACCGGCTCGCATGTGCATTCGAATACTCCTGTTGGGCGGGGGGGGAGGTCCGTATCAGACAGGATTCTACCTGCGGTTTGGTGCGGAGTCAATAGCGAATGGATGCGAATCCGGCAGCCGGCCCGGCATTCGTACTCAACGGGATTTGCGCCGGGAGTTTGACGGCTTCGAGCCGTTGGGAGCGGGATCCGGGGCGGAGCGCCGCCCAAGCACGGCTGCAACGGCCGTTAGCACGGCCGACGCCGTCAGGCAGATGATTGCGAAGAGGTCGCCGATCCGGGTGTAGATCGCGTCGCGCGGGCCGAGGCTGACGCGGCCGACGAGCCAGCCGTTGACCATCTTGACGCGGCCGCCGCGCTCAATCACCTTCTCGATCCGGCCGGCGGGGTCGATCAGGCAACTGATGCCGGAATTGGTGCCGCGGACCAGCCCCAGGCGGTTCTCGATGGCGCGGCAGCGGGCGATCGCCAGGTGCTGGTCGGCTTCGGCACTGTTGTAGAACCAGCCCTCGTTCGAGATGTTCACGATGAAATCGGCTCCCTTGCCCACAAACTGCCGCACCAGCCCGGGGAACACGTCTTCGTAGCAGATCACCACGCCTATCTTGTGGCCTTCGTAGTTGAGCAGCGTGTGGTCCTTCCCGGCCGAGTAGGGGAGCGAGCCGACGGGCACGAGCGTCTTGAGGAAGAACAGCAGGTTCGGCAGCGGGATGTACTCGCCGAACGGAACCAGGTGGATCTTGTCGTACCGCTGATAGTTCTCGCAGCGGCCGTCGATGCAGATGGCGGAGTTGTATCGCCGCGGCTTGCCATCGACCACGTCGAGCGTCTCGACGCCGATCAGGAGCGTTTTCACGTTCAGCCGCTTGAAAACGATCATGTTGAGATTCGCCCGCACTTCGACGGTCCAGGGATCGCGCGTGTTGTTGAACTGGCACGGCACCGCCGTCTCCGGCCAGATGACCAGGGGCGGAGGGGCATCTGGCTTCGTGGCGTAATCCGATTCTCCCAGACATTCGTTGGTCAGTTGCAGGTGCTTCACGAGCATGTCCTGGGCCGACTCGTAGGTCAGCTCGGCCTTGACGCTCTGGGGGATGTTTGCCTGCACGATGCATATCTCCGGCCCAATCCGCGAGGGCAGGCCCGCCAGGCGGACGTGGCCGTAAACGATCGAGCCGCCGACGCCCACGGCGACGATTACCGCCGAGATGATGAGTGGGAGAGTGACGGACTCCCTGTTCCTTGTTCCTTGTTCCCTGTTCTCTGTCTCCTCTTCCTGTTCTTCTGTTCGATGTCGTGCTCGCGATTCGCGGGCCAGGAGAATCTCGGCCATCAGGCCGTTGCCGCTCATCACCAGGAACGACACGCCGTAGACGCCGGTCACGTCGAGAATCTGCATCAGCCGCAGGTTGTGGATCTGGCTGTGCCCGAGGAGCAGGTAGGGGAAGCCTGTCATGATGTTGGAGCGGATCGCTTCGAGCGCCACCCAAACCACGGGAGCCGCGATGGCAAGGGGCAGGCGCAGGCGCGACCGCAGCACGCCCGCCGCGACCGAAAACGCCATCACGTACAGCCCCAGGAACAGCCCCAGCAGGATCATCCCCGGGGTCGTGGCGTGGCGAACCCACTCCAGCCCGGCGAGGAAGAATATCGCCCCGGCCAGGTAGGACGGGAGCAGTGCGCGCTTTGCGTCGCGAGCCGCCAGCCACAGCAGCGGCACCGCCGCGACCCACGCCACCGGATACAGCCCCGCCGGCGGGAAC
>DATKYA010000333.1:0-2326 GCA_035528775.1 Planctomycetota bacterium
GCCCACCGTCGCAGAAAGCGCTGATGACACAAGTATTACGATTGGAGCATGGGGCCGACCGCGAGCGGATAATCGGCGAGGCGGGGCGCGTGTTGGCGCACGGAGGCCTGTGCGCGTTTCCGACGGAGACGGTGTACGGGCTGGCTGCCAACCGCGACAATGCCGCCGCCGTTGCCCGGCTCAGCGGGGTGAAGCGGCGGGAGCCCGGGAAGCACTACACACTGATGCTGGCCGACAAGCAGGACCTGCCCCGGAACGTCGCGAAGATCCCGCTGGCTGCCCGCAAGGTGGTCATGCGGTTCTGGCCGGGGCCGCTCACCATCGTCTTCGGCGATGAAGGCGAGGAGGGCATCGG
This sequence comes from Planctomycetota bacterium, assembly GCA_035528775.1. Lineage (GTDB taxonomy): Bacteria > Planctomycetota > PUPC01 > JABMSA01 > JABMSA01 > DATKYA01. The sequence continues at coordinate 356 of DATKYA010000333.1, forward strand.
CATCCGCGTGCCGGCCTCGGCGACCGCCCGCGAGATCATCCGCAAGGCTGGCGTGCCGGCACTGGTCACCAGCGCGAACGTCTCCGGCCAGGCGCCGCCCACCGATGCCGCCATGGTGCTCGCCGCACTCGATGGCCAGATCGACCTGCTCGTCGACGAAGGCGAGACCCGCCTGAAGGAGCCGTCTACCGTCGTCATGTTCCGCTCCGGCAGATGGGAAGTGCTACGCGAAGGGCTTATCAGCCACGACATGATCGCCAAGCAGACGCTGGTGATGATTTTGTTCGTGTGTACGGGCAACAGTTGCCGCAGCCCGCTCGCCGAGGTGATCTGCAGGAAACTGATCGCCGAGAAGCTGGAATGCTCGATGGACGAGTTGGAAGGCTACGGCTACACGGTACTCTCGGCGGGCACGGAGGCAATGCCGGGCATGCACGCCAGCGAAGAGGCTCGCATCACGGCGCGCGACTACGGCTGCTCCCTGGCCGATCACACCACGCGCCCGCTCACCGACAAGCTCGCGCGCGACGCCGATCGTATCTATGCCATGACGATGAGCCACCTGCGGGCCATCGAGAAAATCCTGCCGGAAGCCGGTGCGAAAGTCTCGATGCTCGCCGACAACGATATTCCCGATCCCATCGGCGGCGGCGTGGAAGACTTCAGAAAGTGCGCCGAGAAGATCGAAGCCGCGTTGAAGAATGTGCTTGATAAGGTGCTGTGAAAACGGATGACGGGATGATGTGATGATGGGATGATGTGATGATGGGATGATGTGATGAAGAGAACGGCATCAATCAACAACATCTCGTCCACATTCTGTCCACTGCGTCCACTGAGTCCACTACGTCCACTTGGTCCACTGAATCGCTCCCAGCTTTCAACGTTGAACTTTGAACTCTGAACTTTGAACTTTGAGCTCTGAACTTCCAGCTATGAAAATCGCACTCGGATCCGATCACACCGGGGTGGCAGCACGCAAGACGGTGACCCGACTGCTGGAAAGCCTGGGCATCGAATGCGTCGATTTCGGCGTGCCCACCGAGGAGCCTGCCGATTATCCCGACGTGGCGTATCCGGTGGCGAAGGCGGTGGCGGATCACGCCGTCGATTCCGGCATCCTGATCTGCGGAGCCGGCAACGGCATGGGCATTGCGGCCAACAAGGTGCCCGGCGTGCGGGCGGCCGTCTGCCACAACGAATACACCACCGAGATGGCCCGCAAGCACAACAACGCCAACGTGCTGTGCATGGGCGCCCGCGTGCTGCCGGCCGAAATGATCGAGAAGCTCGTGAAGGTCTGGCTCGAATCGTCGTTTGAAGGCGGAAGACACCAGCGGCGCGTCAGCAAGGTTGCTCAGATCGAACGCAAGGTCAGCCTGACCGGCGAGCCCGGCCCCAAGAACTGCGGCTGCAAGACCGACCCGTCGTAGCAGGGGCGAACCGTGCGAGTTCGCCCGTGATCGGGCGGCGACGAAACCTGCAACCCGCATCACATCGGACCCGCATCACATCCACATGGACAACAAAACGCCGCGGACAATCCGGCCGAAACACACTGAAACCGGCAACGGGGCGCGCTCCGTGCTGTCGTACGCCGAGCTGGAATCCGCGATCAACGGCCTCTCCGACGGCGTGTCGATCTACGACCGCCAGTTCCGCGTGCTCTACCAGAACAACGTGATCCTGGAGCGCCATGGCCCGGCGCTGTGGGAGCGCTGCCACCAGGCCTACCAGAATCGGTGCGACGTCTGCCCCGACTGCCCGTCGCTGCGGACGCTGCACGACGGCAAGGTTCACAGCACGATCCGGAAGGTGGAGTTCGACGGTAGGCCGGCGTTCGTCGAGCTGCGGTCGTCGCCCATCTTCAACTCGCGCGGCGAGATCATCGCCGTGGCGGAAGTGACGCGCGACATCACCGAGCGCGAGACGGTCAAGGTTCGACTCGAGGAAGCGCTCGTCCGCATCACC
>DATKYA010000334.1:0-2843 GCA_035528775.1 Planctomycetota bacterium
CGCGCGATGAAATCGGACGGCGATGAGGTCGAAACGTCATTCCGCGGCCTCCCGCCGGCACCATCGGATTTCGCCGGCCGCATCATGCACGAGATCAAGCGGCCCGCCTCGCGCAAGCATCGCGGCATCACACGATGGATCGCATTCGCCGCGGCCGCCTGCATCATCGTCGGATTCCTCATCCCAAACCCGCACCGCATCGGCAAGATCGACCGGCTGATGGACAAGACCGGCATGGCCAGCCCGACGGTGATCAAGACGGGCGTTGACCTCGAACGCGACGGCAGCCCGCGCGCCGCAACGCTCCATTCTGCGATAATGCGAGGCGACGGCCTGCTCACCGATCCCGATTGCGTGGCGTTCGTGCGCCTGAAATCGGGCGACGAAGTGATCGTGAACGAGACCACGAAGGTGTTCTTCCCCGGCGGGGATGATGATCGCCGGCAGATCGTGCGGCTGGCGCACGGCGAAGTATTCGTGCGGGCTGCGAAGTCGGTGAAACCGTTTGAAGTGCAAACACCGGCAGGGGTGGCGGAAGTCGTTGGCACGCAATTCAGTCTATCCTATGATTCGAAAGCCGCCCGGGCAGTGCTCACGGTCTGCGAGGGGAAGGTCCGCTTCCATAACCCTCGGGGCCAGCAACTGGTCGGCGCCGGACAACAGTCGATGGCTTCCGCCACGGCCGGACCGTCCGATCCCCAGACGGTTGATGCACGAGTGCTGACGGCGTGGATCGACCCGCCGTCGCCCGCCCGGCTGCGGCAGGCGGCGGAGGAGATCGTCCACAGCCTCAAGGCGCGGGCGATTCCGGAGAAGGACGTGTTTGAAGCCGGCGAGCCGATCCGGGCGGCCATCGAGTTGACGAACGCCGGCACCGAGCCGCTGTTCGTCAGCCGCGGCCTGTTCATCGCGCGCGAAGACAACGCTCCGCAGCGGCGGCATTCGAAGCTCAGCCAGGCGATGCTCACGAAGGTGTTCGGCACCGATCTCGCGGAACAGGAGTGCGAGCTTCCCGAGCCGCTTGTCGAGGAGTTGCAGCCCGGAGCAGTCTGGCGGGTGCAACTCGACCTGTCGCAGCCTTCCGTGCCTGCATCGCGGCTGATCGCGGGGCCGGGTGCATACAGCATGGCGGTCGCGTTCGCCGCCGCGAAGAAACTCCCCGGGGCACCCGGCGACTCGCTCGTCTGGGCGGACGCCGTCTCGGAGTCGAGCATCATCCGCGTGATGAGTACGGCCAGCCCGGTTGAAGGCAAGGCTGTGGCGGGCTTGCAGCTCGATTTCACCGCCCGCACCCCCGGATGCAGGCTGGGCAAGGACCTCACCCTCGACTTCGGATTCCGGGGCGTCACCAGCGACCGCGTGGCGGTGTCGGCGGCCGGCGATTTCCGGCTGAAGGTCGAGCCTGCCACCTTCGGTGCGATCAGCCACCAGGCCATGGACAGCGCCACGGTGAAGAAGCTCGACACGCCGCTGGGCGAGCTTGGCATCGACGCAGGCGGCGCATCCGCCGCCGAGTTGGTCCAACTGCTCGCCGAGCGCCTCGGCATCACTGTGCTCGCCGATCCGGCCGCCCTGAAAGGCGAGCATTTCGAGCCTGATGCCGCGCGCACACTCCGCGAGAACCTCCAGGCATTCCTGTCGCCGTCTGGCGCCGCACTGGAATCCGGTGAATCGGCCGCGTGGATCGTATCCGGCGGCAAGGCGTGGACCGGTGACGTTCACGAATCCCTCGCGAAAATCGAAGGCAACCGCGACGACTGGATCACCCTGCAGGGCGTGGACTACAAGGACGGCCGCATCACGCTGTCGACCGGCAGCGAGATCTTCCCCCGCCCCGGCCTCTATCGCTGTACGGTCGAATACTCCAACAAGCAGCCGAAAACCGGGCAGGACTGGCCCGCCGCGTGGCTCGGCAGCGTGAGGTCGGTCCCCATCATCGTCGCTGTGCTGGAATCACCGCCCCCGGTCAAGTCCGAAGCCGACGGGCTCGATGCGACCATCGCCCGGGCGACAGCCCTCCCCGACGGCAAATCCGTCCAGCTCGAGCTTGCACTGCGAAACACATCGAACAGGGAGATCGCCGTCAAGCTCGACGATGGCCTGATGGTGCAGGACGAGCTGCTGATCTACGACATTCTGAATTTCGACTGCTATGACCGGCCGGACAAGGCGCTGGTCGAGCGGCTCGAAGCCCCGGTTCCGCAGGTGCAGCAGGGGAAGAACGACGTGTCGGAGCTGCTGGGCGCGTGCTCGGACCGGATCGGCACGTTCGAGGGAATGGAACTACTGCGCGGCCGCACAGTCATTGCGTTCGGCGGTGACGTGTCGCTGGGCGAGCTGCTCGAGTACATCGCCCGTTCGTGCAACGTCTCGTTCGTGCGGAGCGGGCAGCGGCAGTTCATCATTTCGGGCGATAAGCCCCTCCGCGAGCCGGCCAGTCGCAAGCCGGCGGTTGCCGGCACCCTCGTCACCATTCCTCCGCAGGAAACGCGCACGGCGTCGCTCACCGTCAGTATCGACGAGCGGGGAGCGCACCGCCTGCAGGTTCAGTACCGCAGAACCGGTGCTGCAGCCGGAGAAGAACTCCTGTGGAAGGGCAGCGCCGCATCCAACGCGATGACCATTGAGATCCAGTAGGCCGCGAACGGCGAACGCACGGCATTGAATGCAGCATCGAACACCAGCACCCTGCTACGGATGCTAAGCTCGACTTTTGCCATTTTCTGATGAGCTACGCAGCCCAACAGAGGTTGTCGAGCACCATCCTTCTGTAGGGCGGCGGCAGTTTTTGAAAGACATCGGCGATATGACCCTTTGTAGAAAGCAGCTCGGTCCAGAGCAGG
>DATKYA010000335.1:0-8463 GCA_035528775.1 Planctomycetota bacterium
CTCTACAGGATCGCGCTGGCGTATCGGCAGGCGGGGCTGTTTGACCGGGGGCTGCTGCTGCAGCGCGTGCCGTGGGGCGAATCGGGCAAGAACACGATCGAGCTTGCCGCCGAACACGTGGATGCGGCGGGCGCCGACCGCGACTTCCTTCCCTACATCTGGGCGGCAGGCCAGGCCGTGGCGTCGTATCCCACCAATCCTCATTTCCGCGCTGCCCTCGGCGAAGCGTACTACCTCGCCGGACTCAAGCAGCAGGCCGCGAATGAATACACGAAGGCGGTGGAATACGACAAGGCGGCGACGGTGAAGCGTTTGAAACTGGATGGCGAGGGCCTGCGCACGGCCAACGAGCGGATGTGAACAAATTCAGAATGCGGAATTCAGAATTCAGAGACCAAAGCCGCAGCTTGGCTTGTGCTGATCATTCTGAATTCGCAGATCCTCCTGTGAGAAAAACTAGTTGCCTGTCCCCGGTTTCCCGGTTTCCCCCCCGGTTTCCCCGGTTTCCTCAACGCCCGATGGATTGGGTCGTTGGCCGTCTGTCTCTGTAATAGTGCTCTCGGACACGAGCCTGCCACTTTAGAAATACCTCACCTAGTGCGTTCCGATTCCCGGGCGTCATATCTTCCGTTGGCATGTAGTGAACGAAAACGTCGGCGACGCCCGGGTCGAAGATGCCTCCCTCAATACTCGGCTCCCGAAATACGAGCAACGGAAGGCCAAGGCCAAAGAGAATTCCAGCCTCAAGGTTGTTCCAGTGTGTCGGGAAAGAAGAGCCTTCTGTCAGAGAGGTCTCGTCTGGAGTACCCCTTTTTTTGATGACCTTAGGGGCGAAATACTGCTCGAACCCAAGAATGATGCCTCCTGAGCAATGTGTCCCCAAGACATAAACCTCCCGAAGCGGGAGGTCACACGGGTAATCCGAGGCCCCAAGGGCGCGGGGTTCCAACATGAGCGAGTCCAGTTCGTCAAGTACGATCTTCTTTGAAGAGGTTTGCCGTTCATTCAGCAGCGTTGGACAGGAAACAAACACAGGGATCTTCATTCGTTATTTCTCTTACGTGGGATAACGGCCTTGGAAAACCGCGGGCCGGCACCGTTTTCGGCATCCCACTTGAATGGCGTTGCCGCCCCGCCGTACAAGCAAACAAACACGGTGCCTGTTTCCTCTCCGCGTTCATCCTTCCTCATTCCTCATTCTCCCCCATCACTTCAATCTTCAGCTTCCCGAGCACTCCCAGCATCCGCGCCGCCTCCAAATATGTATCATCCGACACGAGCTTGATGTGCGCGGGATTCGCGATCGGTTCGCCGAAGGTGGGATCGACGGCGATCCACTTGCCGACGTATGCCTCGGCCCAGGCGTGGCCGCCGAACGCCCGGAACGAGGACGAGTATGCCAAACCATTCACCATCCGCGCCGGCAGGCCGACGGCCCGGCACAGGCCCACGAATAGTGCCGCGTGCTCGCCGCAATCGCCCTCCAGCGTCCGAAGCGTCTCCAGCGTATTCGAGAACGCTACCGTGCCCTTCTTGCGTACGTTGTTGAACACCCACAGGCAGATCATCTGGGCGGCCCGGCCGGCGTTTCGTTCGTCGCCCACGATCTCGCGGGCCTTGCGAACGACCTCGGGGTGCTCGCTCTGATAAACCTCGGTGGGCTTGACGAACTCCTGCAGTGCGGCGTCCTTGACCGGGATCAGGACGGGTTTCGCGGGCATCGTGTCGCGCCGCAAGGTCAGCTCGTAGGTGCCGTTGTTGCGGGCGTAGCTCTGGCGGCTGTCGTTGAGCACGCATTTCTCGTCGGAGATGCCGGAGATGCGAAGGCGCAGCTCCTGCAAGCCGAGGAGATCGGGCATCGTGCCTTCGGGCCGCACGGTGGATGCATCCAGCACGTCCACCGGCTCGTCGCTCGTGCCCAAGGCCTGCTTCTGCTCGGCCCGCTTCAGCGCGAGGCTCATCGTGCCCATCGGGATGCTGAACTCCAACACTTCGCCGGCCTCGTCGAACAGCATGAGGGAATCGAGGTTCACCTCCTTCGTATGGCTCTTGATCTCGAGCACGGAGGCGTCGGCGCCGTTGATGGGCATGGTTCGCATGCCGGTGAACGTGAACTCGACCGACAGCGTCTTGCCGGAGATCGGCTCGAATGCGGAGCAGGAGACGGAATCGCCGATCTTCGGCTTGCTGAGCACGAGGCGGAGTACGGCGGTCTCGTCGTCGAGCGAGACGGCCGGTGCCGGAATCTGCTTCTGTGTTTTGGCGCCGCCGATGGTGCTGGTGATCCGCATGGTGCCGCCGTCGACGGTGCCGGAAATCTCGCCCATAGGGCCCATCGAGCTCACGGACTCCACGAGCGGGCCGGCGGCATAGTAGGTGTTTTTCTCGGTGATCGTGAGCTTCTGGTGGTTGCCCATTGCGGCAAAACCCATCACGATCTTAAGGGAAGATGAGTACGCGGGCTTGTCGTTGCAGGTGGTCTTGACCATTTCGGCCACGGCATGGCCGACCTTCCTGCCGCCGATGTAGGCGCCGTACCACCTCGTCCCGAGGTGCTCGTCGATCTCGAAGGGCGTGCTGTTCTGCTCGCCGAACGTTTGTGCGGTGGCCGCCGAGATGATGGTGATCGCGCACAGGAGAGTCTTGTTCATCGCCGTCCCCGTTCGCTGAAGGAAATTGCTCCAGGTTTGCTCCGATTGTTCATGCTATGAGAAGGTGCCGCGCAAATCAAGTACAAAGCATTTGGGCCGAAAGCATTTGGGCCGTTTTTTCCTCTTGCAGTCGATCCGGCTCCATTCCATTCCGAATACTATGATAGGAGACGATCGCAGGACAACGCGGAGGCGAGATGATGAAGAGGATGGCCGCCATTGTGGCGGCGGTGGTCGCGGGAGGAGTCTGCGCCGCCAGCGAGGCCGTACGGACCGGCAACGAAGTGCGGCTGCGGGCGGTCCGCTTCACCGTGCTCACGCCGAGCCTGATCAGGATGGAGTACGACAACAGGTCGCTGTTTGAGGACAGGCCGTCGATGGTGGCGTTGAAGCGGGACTGGTCTACGGTGGACTTCACGCTGAAGGAGGAGCCGGGTCTGCTGCAGATCGACACGTCTCACCTGCGGCTGCGCTACGTGCCGCGGTCGGGCAGGTTCAACGCCCTCAACCTGCGGGTCGAACTGCTGCGAATGCCCAAGCCGGTGGCGTGGCGGCCCGGCCTGAAGAACACCGGCAACCTCGGCGGCACCAGAAAAAGCCTCGACGGCATCACCGGCCCCGTGGACGTCGACGACGGCATTCTCAGCAGGGACGGCTGGTTCATGCTCGACGATTCCCGGTCGCCCGTGGTCGGCGACGACGGCTGGCCCGCGGTGCGGCCGAACCCGTTCGCCCAAGACTTCCACCTCTTCGGGTACAACACCGACTACGCCCGCGGCTTGAAGGACTACACGGAGTTGTGCGGGGCGATCCCGCTGCTGCCGTCGTGGGCGTTCGGCATCTGGTTCTCGCCGCCCACGCGGCTGCACGCCGACGAGTTGCTCCAGATGATCGGCCGCTTCCGCCAGGAGGGATACCCGCTCGACGTGCTGCTGATCGAGAACTGGCGACGCAACGGCTGGGGAAGCTACGAATGGGATCCGCAGTATTTTCCGGACCCTGCGGATTTTGTGAGGAAGGCGCACGCGATGGGCACGAAGGTGGCCCTCCAGGTTCACCCGGGCGGGGCGTTGCTTCCCGTCGAGTCGCGATACGTTGACGTGTGCAACGCCGTGGGCTGGGACCCCGAGCGACGCGGGATGATCTTCTTGGACATCAGCAACCGCAAGGAGGCCGATGCCCTGGTGAACGTGCTTCTTCCGCCGCGGCAGGAGCAGGGGATCGATTTCTGGTGGGTCGACGGAACCGCGGCAACTACCATTCGCTGGCTGCCCAACCAGTGGTGGACCAACTACCTGTTCTTCACGCACAGCAGGAGAACGATCCGCGAGCGAACCGTCATCCTCAGCCGCTACGATGGCCCGGGCAGCCACCGGTTTCCCGTGATGGACAGCGGCGAGTTCCAGTTGAACTGGGACGTGCTGCGGTTCCTGACGTGGTTCACACCGACGGCGGGCAATATCGCCGTGCCGTACTGGTCGCACAGCGTGGGCGGGAAACGATACCCGCGGCTGGACGACCAGCTCATGGTGCGGTCGGTGCAGTTTGCGGCGTTCTCGCCGATGCTGCGGCTGGGAATGCCGCCGTGGCTGCAACGCGGGGCCGCCGCACGCACAGCAGGGAGCTTCCTCCAGGTGCGGCGGTCGCTGATGCCCTACCTCAATTCGCTGTCGCACACGGCTCACACCGAGGGCCTGCCGCTGTGCCGCCCGATGTATCTTCGCTTCCCGCAAGACGAGCAAGCCTACGGGCACAAGCACCAGTACCTGCTCGGCAGCGACATGCTGGTGGCACCGGTGACGGAGCCGGGAGCAGGCGAGAATTACGAGACGACCCGCGAGATCTGGTTTCCCCCGAAGACCTGGTACGACTTCTTCACCGGCAGGATCGTCGAGGGTCCGATCACGCTGAATTACCCGGCCACGGCCGACGAGGTGCCGGTGTTTGCGCAAGCGGGGGCGATCATCCCGCTGGCGCCGGCCGAACAGCCGCGGGAGGCGGGGCTGGAGAACATGATCCTGAACGTATACTCCGGTTCGCCCGGCTCGTTCGTGTTGTACGGCGACACCGGCGCCGGCGTGCTGCGTGCGATCGAAAAGCCCGCCGAATCCAGGATTACGTACCTCGAGGACGAGCACGTGAAAACCGTGCGGATCGGCCAGCTTCCCGAAGGGGCGGTGCAGGCTCGCGTGCGGCGGCGCTACGAAATCAGGCTTGCCACGATCCTGCCCGTCGAGGCCGTCGAGGTGAACTGCACGGTGCTGCCGCACCTGGCCGGCAGGACGGGGGACACGGGCTGGTATTTCGATCCGGAGCTCGGGATCGCAGTCGCGCGCACGCCTCCCCTGCGGGTGTCGGAACCGGCCGAAGTCACCTTCCGCGGCAACTTCGATCGCGACTTCCACGGGCTTGCGTACAGGCTGCGGGAGATCGTACCGAGGCTGGAATCGGCCGCCATTCTCCTGCGGCGGACCAAAGGCGCCCAGGAAATCGCTCAGCGGCTGCGAGCGGCCGAAAAGGACGCCATCACCTTCGCGGAAAACCTCTGCCGCAAGCCCCCGACGCGCGAAGAGCTGGAGGATGCACTCGCGACCGTCCGCGGCGACGTGGCCGAGACCGTCGGCCTCGCCAACGCCGGCATCCGCAACGACGCCCTGAAACTGGAGTTCATGCGGATCGTGACGGGCATCGACATCGAGTGCAAGATCATCCCGGGGCAGTTCCGCTGCATCGCGCTCAGGAACGACATCCGCTTCCTGCCCTACGGCTGGGGCACGCTGACGGGGCGGATCGTCATGGAGAATGTGCCGCCGCACCCGATCGGCCCGCTGGAGCCGGACGACAGCACGTTCATGGAGAGCGAAGTCGAGGTGCCCGCCATCCGCCTGGCCGAGCTGCGGTTTCCCGTCACGGTCGAGCTGGAATGGAACGGCCTGCCGCTCACGCTCGCCCTTGAGAACGTGCTCGACAATACCTTCATCAAGCAGTTCTACATCATTGGCCCGTTCGGCGACGGCAGCTACCGGCGTGTCACCGAGATCGTCTTCCCGCCGGAGCGTGCGATCGATCTAAGCGCCACGTATACCGGCAAGCGGCGGGAGCCAGTGTCGTGGGGGAAGTTGCCGTGGCAGGCCCCGGTGGCGTCGCACCAGGGACAGGACTACCGGTTCGTCGATCTGACGGAACACCTGACGCGGATGCCCGCGGCCGCCGGTTACGCGTACGCACAGGTCTACGTGCCGCGGGCGGTGGAGGCCAAGTGCCTGGTGGGCAGCGAAGGCGGCATCGTGCTGTGGCTGAACGGCATCGAAATCTTCCGCGACCCCTACCTGAAGCAGTCGAAGCCCGGCGCGGTCACCGTGGCTACGCAGTTGCGGGCCGGCTGGAATAACCTGCTGGTCAAGTCGATCGACGACGGCCGCAACTGGGGGTTCCACCTGCAGTTGGTAGGCAAGGATGGAGCACCGATTCCAGGGGCGGTGTCGGGGTGGGGAGAGGGATTCAGGTAGAATGATGAAAGATGAATGATGAATCATGAATGAAGACAGAACATCGAACATTGAACGCATACCAAGGGGTTCGTAATACAGGATGCAGGCCCCTTCGCGGAATAACGCCATTCGGCGTTTCGGTATTCTCCGCGTTGTACTCGCCTGGAAATCCGTAGCCCAAATTACTGACCCCTTAGTAAGACGGGGCACTGCCGACTCCAAGCCCTCGTGCGACACCGCCGGAGGTCTTCCTTGTTACGACGTTGTGTGTTTGACGTTCGACGTTCAGCGTTCAACGTTCAGCGTTCAACGTTCAGTCCAATGTTCGATGTTTAATGTTTAATGTTCAGTGTTCAGTGTTCCTTCTTCATCTCTTCATCCCTTCATCCCTTCATCCCATCATCAACATCAATGGCTGTGGGTATTCCTATGGCACTGCCAGCAGGGCTTCTCGATGGCATTGCCGAGGCCCCAGTGGTTCTCGAACAGCAGCCGCTGGTTGCCGATGCCGTGGCACGTGAGGCAGAGCTCGCTGGTTGGGTCCTTGAGCATTGCGGTGGTGCCGGGCTTGTTGTGCGAATCATGGCAATCGGTGCAGCGCTGGCCCGCGTAGCGTTCTGCTGCCTGGATCAGCAGCGAATACTCCCAGCCTTGGCCGTTGCGCATTGGCGCCGCATCGGTGAAGTACGCCGCCAGGTCGTCGCCGGGGATGAATGGCATCAGCGCCTGTTCGGTGGGCTTCACGGGGAACGGGTATTTGCCGGTCTTGTCGATGCCCTGGGAATGGCACTGGCCGCAGACCATGTTTGCGCGGTGAAGATCGAGCCTGGCGGGATTGACGGTTTCGCATGTGCCGGCGGCTGAATCGATATGGCGGCCGCCGGGCCCGTGGCAGGCTTCACAACCGACACCCGCCTCCACCACGGCCCTGCGCGAGACGGAATAGCCCGTGGAGTGGCAGCCCAGGCAGGATTCGGCCGCATCGATGCCGCGCCAGGCAGTACCGGTGAGGACCTCGTGGGGCGGGCCGAACATGTCTTCATCTTGCCAGCCGAGCGATGCGATCACGATGAAGTCGCGCCCGAGCGCGACGCGGGGTCCGCCGGCGCTGCCGATCACGGCGAATGCTTCGCGGGCTTCATGCGGCGGCAGCCCGAACTCGTGCGCGGCCTGCTCGGCGTCGCGCAGGATGGTCAGCGTCTTGTGATGGCGGGAGGCCTGCCAGCAGCGGACGAGCTCGGCATCGCGCTTGGCGTGGCATGCCAGGCACGCGGCGGAGCCTGCATACCCGCCCGGCGCCTGCCCGGTGCGGTCGCCCGGCGAGCACGCGGCGAGTGCCGCCGCCATGCCAGCGGCGATGATGGTGTGATTCAGGCTCGGCTTCATCGGATGGCGGGCGACAGATAGACCTACCGGTAAATCTTGTCGAACTGCAGCACCGTGGCGAACCTGCTCTCGCGGTAGGTCTTGTCGTACTTCTCGATCTCCTTGCGGATGGCGAAGTTTTTCGGGCAGGCCTTCTCGCATTCGCCGCAGCCGTCGCAGTCCTGGTAGTCGTGCTCGAGCACGGCGTAGCGGTCGCCGTGGCGGCGGTTGTCGTAGCCCAGCCGGCGCATCTCCTGTGCGGCGGACATCATGTAGCTGATGGGGACGCTGTTGGGGCAGGCTTTCTCGCAGGGCTTGGGGCACTGCGAGCAAACGCCGCCGGCGATTCGCGCGGCCTTGGCTTCGATCTCGCGGAGCTGGGAGTCGGTGAGCGGCTTGAACATCGCCGCTGCCGCGATCACGCCCTTGACGTGCTCGGGCGTGCTCATGTTCGGGATGGCAATGGTGGCTCCCTTGTGCGAGAGGATGTAGCTGAGGCATTCCTGGACGGTGAGCACATCAGGGAGCTGGGTGGCGTCCTTCGGGTCGTGCTTGAGCAGGCCCGCCCCGCCCAGCGGCTTCATGATCAGCGTGCCGGCGTTGAGCTTTGATGCCAGCGTGAGGGCACGGTTGAACTCGCGGTGAGCTGCGTTGAACGGGAGGACGAACAGGTCGAACTTCTGCGACCGCATCCCTGCCATGATGGTGGGGCAGCCGTGGCTGGTCATGCCGATGAAGCGGGTCTTGCCCTGCTTCTGGGCTTCGAGCAGCGCCTCGAAGCCGCCGCCCGGGCCCATCACGCGATCGAACTCGATGAACGTGGAGTAGTTGTGCAGCATGTAGCAGTCGACGTGATCGGTCCGAAGCTTCACCAGGCTGGCTTCGAGGTCCTTCATGAATCCTTCCTTGGTGATCTTGGTGGACTTCGAGCTGATGAACAGCTTGTCGCGGCGATC
>DATKYA010000336.1:0-4001 GCA_035528775.1 Planctomycetota bacterium
GGCAATTCGCAGCAGGTCTTCCCGGGGCGAGTTTGGGCGTGCTCCCTTGATCGTCGCCTCGATACGCCCGCCGGCTCGTGAAACCGATTCGCGGATCGTCTCGACGCAGTCGTCGCTGCCGCGGAAGGTGCCGCGCACGAGAGCCGCCCTTCGGCCGCACGATGCAACCACGGTGCCTACCTGCGCCAGCACGCCCTCCCCAAACAGATACGCATCGCCCTTGAACTCGCGAATCAGCGCCCGGACCTTGTCGAAATCCGCCATGATGTTGCTCCTTTCAGAACCGCGCAGAACCCGGATCAATCGCTCAATGCCAGTCTAACTGATCCGGGAGGCGAATGCAAGACGTTGATCCGCCCGCGATACAGCGAACGCGAGACGGTTGTCCCACGGATTTCGTCCCACAAATTTTCGCTGGAATCTCACCCAATCAGGCTGTAGGATGATGGCCAGGCGTAATCCACCGCATCGCATGAAGGCGGAAGAAAGCCGGGATCACGTTTCAATGAGTGCCGAACTACCTGTCAGTGAACGCATCCGGCAGCTCCGAACCGAGCTGCTTTCAACCGGGAGCGCCGTCTGCTTCGAGCGGGCGAAGATCATCACCAGGTCGTATCGGGAAACGGAAGGAGAACATATCGCCGTCCGCCGCGCCAGGGCGTTGGCTGCTGTGTTCTCCGAGATGCCGATCTTCATCCGCGACGGCGAGCTGATCGTAGGACAGCGTTCATCGCGGCTGGGGGCCATGGCAGTGTATCCCGAGTACCATCTGCACGGGCTTACCCGCGAGGGTACGCCCAGTGAAGTATGGGACTACTGGCACGGCCGGACCCTCGGCGATGACCTGCGCGGGGCGCATCCTGAACGGCTTCGTCTGGCTGAGAGCGAGGGAGCGGCCGGCGGGTGCACCGGCACGGACAGCGGCTACGGGCACGTGATCGTGGACTACGAAAAGGCCCTTCGCCGGGGCTTCCGCGCGATCATTCGCCAAGCGGAACTGCTGCTGGCGGAAACGCCGCCCGCCGACATCGAAGGCCGCGCATTCCTGGAATCGGTCGTCATAGCGGCCAACGGTATCATCTGCTGGGCACACCGCTACGCCGAACTGGCGGAAGCCGAGGCCGCCCGCCAGGCCGATCCGCTTCGGGCGGATGAACTCCGGCGGATCGCGGGCATCTGCCGTCGCGTGCCTGCAGAACCGGCCCGGGATTTCCACGAGGCGCTCCAGAGCTTCTGGTTCGTTCATCTCGCGATGCACATCGAGCAGTACGGCTGGTCAATCTCGGCAGGCCGGTTCGACCAGTACCTGCACCCGTACTACCGCCAGGACGTCGACTCGGGGAAATTGTCCCGCGAGCAGGCGTGGGAGCTGCTCCTGGGCCTCTGGGTGAAGTTCATGGAGAACGTGGGCACCCGGGTGCGCCACACGATCTTTCAGAACCTCACACTCGGCGGCCACGATGAACACGGGCGCGACCAGTCCAACGAACTGTCTCACCTGTGCCTCGACGCCACCGTGGCCCTGCAGTTCAACCAGCCCGCCCTCTCGGTGCGGTGGCACCCGAACATCGATCCGGAGTTCTGGGACCACGTTCACCGGACGATCGCTCTCGGGCTGGGAATGCCGGCCCTCTTCAACGACGATGTGATCATCGCCGGGCTGGTTTCGCACGGCGTGTCGCCATCCGACGCGGTGGGCTACGGGATCGTCGGCTGCGTCGAGGCGTGTGTGCCGGGCAAGCAGCAGGGCGTTACCGCCGGGGGCCACCTGAACCTGGCCAAGGCCCTCGAGCTGGCCCTCAACGACGGCCGGTCGATGCTCACCGACCGGCAGATCGGCCTGCCCACGGGGCCCTGCGAACGCTTCAACTCGTTCGACGACCTCTGGCGGGCATACGTGTCGCAGGTGGAATACCTGGCCGGCCTGAACATGCTGGCGAGCATCCTTGCCGGGGAGGCGCAGAAGCGTCGCGGCCATTGCCCGCTCATGTCCTCCCTGCTGGACGACTGCCTCGTCCGGAGGCGAGACCTGGTGTTTGGGGGCACACGCTACAACCTGCCCGGCGTGTGCATCTTCGGCCCCACCAACGTTTACGACAGCATGGCGGCCATCCGCCAACTGGTCTTCGACGAGAAGCGGATTACCTGGCAACAGCTCCACCGGGCACTGAAGGAAGACTTCAAGGGCCACGAACCCCTCCGGCAGATGCTCACCAATGCGGCGCCGCGGTTCGGGAACGATGTGAAGGACGTTGACGACCTGGCCAACCGGGTCAACGCCGTGCATGCGGAATTTTGCTGGAAGCACGTCGATTCCAGGGATGGGCGCTTCACGTGCGGCGCCTGGCCGGTCGAGGGCCACGTGTGGTCCGGCCGCCAGACCGCCGCCACCCCAGATGGCCGGCACACGAGGTCTCCCCTGGTTGACGGTGTGGGAGCTTGCCAGGGTGCAGACCGGCGCGGGCCCACCGCACTCCTGACATCCGTCGCACGCCTGAACCACAAGGACCACTGGACCGCCGGCAACACCTGCAACATCAAATTCACACCCGCCGCCATCGGACGGCCCGAAGGTGTGGAACACCTGAAGGTCCTGACGTCCACCTTCATGAAACTCGGCGGCATGCAACTCCAGATCAACGTCGTCGACGCCAAGACCCTCCGTGCTGCCCAGGCCGACCCCGCATCCTATGCTGATCTCATCGTGCGCGTGGCCGGCTTCAGCGCCTACTTCACCCAGCTCACCCGCGAAGTCCAGGATGAGATTCTGTCCCGCAACACCCATGAGGTCTGACCTGGCCTGCGGGCCGTTCTGCTCGGCGAGCTGCGGTTGCTTCAATGCTCGCGAGTGTGCGACAGATCGCCTGCATTCTCCTGATGATGCGGCGGATGAGGTCCTCCTTGTGGCGGCTGGTTGTGGCCTCGCCGGTGACCTCGGCGAACCTGGCCCTGAGCTCGGGCACCGTCATCTTGCCCAAGCCGGAGACTTCTTTCCCGATGTTCAGCGTCATGTGCTTGCTCCTTTCTGGCCTGCCCGAGTGCGTGGTGCAGGCGGTTCTCGCTATCGCTAACCAGCGTGCACATGACGGCGTTTTCCCGACGAAAGCTCAAGGGGTTTCTGCTCGGAATTCGGATTTTTCTGAGGCCGAGAGTCGGAGGATTCAGGCGGGGGAACTCTGCTGGCTTTCAGGCGGAGGAGTCCGCCGGCGAGGATGCTGGCAAGCTCTTCGAAGCGTTCGTCGGGGCGAAGGTCATCGACGCGTCTGGCAAAGAGGTCGGTGGCGCGCATGGGCTGCTCCTGCTGAAGTTGGCTCACGACGACCTCAGCCTTGCCTCCGGTGCGCCGCCTGGCGGGATGCGATCACTCTACTGTATATGTAACCGGTGGGAGTTCGACATGACGCGTGTGGGGTGGGCGATATGGACTGGATCATTAACCTGCGGATAGTGAGAATAGATTCCGGCAAACCGGCGCGAGAGGGCGCGACAAACTGCTGCTCCTCTTACTGCGGATAGTGGCGATCGGGGTTACCTTTTGACGGTCATCTACGCGAGTAGCCGTTTCGTCAAGCGGTGGTCACGTCAAGTGCAGCGATTGGGCCAGTGCTGTTAATCGGGAAGCGCGCTGACGCGATGCCTTCCACAGCTATGGGGGACCGGTCAGGCTGCAAGAAGATTTGGCCTGCTCTCGCTACGTGCCAACTTCTCAGGTATGCTCTCAGATGTTCTCAATGCACAGGAAATGCACGTGGCCGAATTCATCGCCAGCAACGATCACACAGCCGTCGGGCGCCACTGCACAGCACTCAAATTCGTGATCGCCGGTGAAGCTGGCGACGAGCGCGCCGGTGGCCAGCTCCCACACCTTCAACATCTTGTCCTCAGATCCCGACACCGCACAGCGGCCGTCCGCCGTCACCGCCACCGCATACACCCCGGACGAATGGCCCTCCAGCGTGCGGACCTCGCGGCCGGTGGCCAGCTCCCACACCTTCAGCGTA
>DATKYA010000337.1:0-10273 GCA_035528775.1 Planctomycetota bacterium
GACCGACAAGGGCATCGGCGGCTGCGAAGCCAGCGGCCTGATCGCCTATTCCATCTACCAGACGTGGATGAACTTCGACGACATCAGCCTCACCGGCGGCGGCCAGGCCGTGGCGCTCACCACATTCGCCGTGACCGACCAGACCTCCGGCAGCAGCCTCGTTACCAACTCCGGCACGGTAAACGTGACGATCGCGGCCGACGTGCCCGGCGGCCAGACGCCGATGTACCTCGTGACCGAGACCGACGCGCCCCCCGCGGCCGACGATCCCGGCTGGACCGCGTCGATCGCCACCTACACGATCATGGGCGGCGAAGGCGACGTGACGCTCTACGGCTGGGCGAAGGACGAATCCGACAACATCGGCGGTCCGCTGACCGCCGGCATACTGTTCAGCACGGCGACGCCTGTGGTGTCGAACGTCGTCATCACCGCCGGCGGGCCCGGCACGGCCGTCGTGACGTGGGATACCGACATCCCCGCCGAGGGTAGCGTCAACTACGGGCCGGTATCGATGACCGGCACCACACCCGACAGCGCGCCCGAGAACGCGCTCGGCACGTCCCACAGCGTGACCATCGATGGCATCGCGGCGGATCCCGGAGATCCGCACGGCACCAACTACAAGATCGTGCTGGTCAACAACGAAGTGATCGCCAGCCCGGCATACTTCTGGCCCTCCCCGTGGCCGATCGACGGTGATGCCAACATGGATTGCCGCGTGAACATCCTCGACCTGATCTTCATCAGGAACAAGCTCAACCAGGATGCTGGCACGGGCGACAACTGGATGGCCGACGTGAACGAAGATAACAGGATCAACATCCTCGACCTGATCTTCGTGCGCAACAAGCTGAATACGCAGTGCCCGTGAGGAAATGATGGATGATGAACGATGAAGGATGAACGAAGGGGCGGGCGGCGGACGCGTCCGCAATTGCCCGCCCCTTTTCCATGGTCTTCATGACAAGGCCAGTTGCACCGCGGCAGGAGCAATGGAAACGGCACTTGTCCTCAAGCTGCATTCCGTTTCCAGAACTCGTTCACGGGCAACTGGCCATGTGCAACACGGTCGCACGCGCAAATGCGCGCGGCACGACGATGCTTACACGGGAACCGCGCGCTTTTCCTTCAGCGACACTCTCGCCGCTTCCACAATCTTCACCCCGTTCATCGCCGCGCGGATGCTGATCTCGGGGCGCGTGCCCTCCCGCAGGAATTGATACAGGCCGTCGTAGTCGTAGCCACCCAGCCCCACCTGCCAGTCGAGCATCTGCTGCTGCCGCCCCTGCACGAGGAGCACGTCTTTTTTCGGATTGTCGCTCGAGGCAAACGTCGGGTTCAGCACCAGCAGCCCGCCCGTGCCCGCCACAACCGCCGTGTCGGGATACACGGCCCCGCCCACCGACAGCGACACGGTGATGCTCGTCTGGGAGCCGTCGTGGTATTTCACGATCATGCTGGAATGGTCGGGCGTGGGTCGGCGCGACCGTATCCAGCTCTGCTGGGCGTACACTTCAACCGGCTCGCCGAGAAACACGTTTGCCAGGTTCATAGCATAGATGCCCAGCCGGTAGAGGGGCCCGCCCGGGCAGGCATCGGGATCATCGTACCACGTGCCATCGGGATCCATATTGTCGTACAGCGCCCACGTGCAGGTGGCAATGTGAACGATCCGGCCGATCGTCCCTGTGTCGAGCGCCCGCTTGATCATGCCGTAGTGGCCGATGTAGCGGGGGGGTGGCGAGTTCGACATCAGCACGATGCTGGCCGCTTCGGCCGCCTTGATGGCGGCTTCCGCCTTCGCCGACGATATCTCGAAGGGCTTGGTGACCACCACGTGCTTGCCTGCCCGTGCGGCCATCGTGATGTGCAGGCCGTGCACGTGCGGCGGCGTGAACAGTGCCACCGCCTCGATCTTCGGATCGGCAAGGATCGATTCGTACGACGCCGTGTATCGCACGCCGCCAAGTTTCTCGGAGACGCGGCGGGCCTTCTCCTCATCGAGGTCGCACACCACGTCGAGGCTCATCTTCGGGTGAGCGTGGATTTCCGCCGCGGCGTGCGCGCCGAAGTTCAGCCCGATCGCGGCAATTCGCACAGGATCGCTCACTCGCTGCATGGCTCATACTCCTTGCTTTGACAATCGTGGCAGCCGGCTGCTCTCACCGCACACGAACAGGGTGTGCGGCTCGGGGCTTGGGGCTTGAGGCTTGCGGCCCCAGAAGCGCCATCAGCAGCCTCAATGCAGGATTCAGAGTTCCAGGCGCAAGCCACGATACCTGCACCCGGGGAATCATACAAAATCGGGATGATACTTTCAACGGGAATGCGGCCGCCCAGGAATAGCGATAGTGCTTCGAGCCTTACCGCGAGACAGCCCGTACAAGCCTTGATTGGATTGCCTGAAGGTATCTGGATGCTCCGCCCGCCGCACCAGATTGGTGCGGGTGTAGGGGCGAACCTTGTGTTCGCCCTTTCCCGAATTCGAAGACGGCAGTCCATCCAGGGCGAACACAAGGTTCGCCCCTACGCCGCCTATCGCTATTTTCGGCGGCCGACGCGGCTGCCTTTGGCCGCCGCTTTCGGCAGCCAGTAGGCCGGCAGTCGGCGTTGTTCGCAACAGGGAAAGCAGGCACGCGAGCTCGCACGCTCCTGGTTTGGGGGGCGGAAAATGACGGCTGTGCGCACAGCAAAGTGCCAACCATCTCCGACAGATGCATTGTACAGCTTTGAAATGGCAGTTCTGACGAACCGAGCTAAGTGCCTGACACCTAGCTTCCGCTGCCAGTGTGCCGGAGCCCTCGCGACGAATGGCGGCGTACGGTCCTGCGGCAATGTCCACGGGGTCCACTTGGTCCACGGCCAGCTTCACCGCAGCTTGACTTCCCACAGTGTATCGGCGTGATTCTCGGCGAGGAACCCGGCATGCACGTCGGGCATGAACTGCGGCTCGCTCCAGCACAGCAGGTAAACGCCGCTTCCCGGGGGATGCTCGTGGAGCCAGCGGCGCAGCACGCGGTACTTCATCGGCGCCTGCCGGGCGAAGCGATCCCAGACCAGCCGCTCGGCCGGCACGCGCCCGGGCGCCGCGAGGTCCGCCTGTACCGGCTTGCCCGGCGGCAGCTCCGCCAGCGACAGGGCATCGGCACCGTCGGTGAGGATGATATCGGAAAATACGACCGGCTCGCCGGTCGCAAGGCTGGCGGCTCGATTGGTGATCGACCACGCGCGCTCCCCGCGCTCGTCCGCGATGATCGCCCCCTCGATCCGCCCCAGGGCCGGCTGCTCCAGCACCGTGGGCGTGCCCTTCCCCGCCGCGAGTTCGTACGACAGCATCTCGCCGTTCCCCTGCAGGCCAGCCTGCCGGTCCACGTGAACGGGTCCCCGCGCCAGCATGACATCGGAATAGAACAGCGGCTTCGCCGGAGCGTCAAGCCCCACCGTGAAATCGCATTCGACAGGCGACGCGAACGCCGCGTATCGGGTGACCGCCAGCGCCGACGCTCCGGCCCGCGTTTGTGCGATCGACATCGTATTGAGCACGACCGTCGAATGCGGCAGCACCGCGGCCCCCACAATCGCCGTCAGCAGCAGGCTGAACCCGGCCAGCACGCCGATGACGACCGCCATCTTCTCCGAACGCAGCACTCGCAGGGCAAGCATCATCACGATCGCGTAGCCTGCCGCGGAAAACGTGAGCAGCCGCCTGGTGGCCGAGGGCCAACTCGCCGCGGGGAACAGTTCATAGATGTCGGGTGCCAGCAGGGACGCTGCGCCGTGGGACGACGGGGCCTCCGTGCATGGCAGATCGAGCAGACCGATGATCGCCCGGGCAAGTGCGTCGCGCCCTTCGGCCGTTGCGGCGGCGGGCTCGCCGGCGTAATCGGCCAGGAGCACCCTGCCCAGCCCCACGGCGAATCCCACGAGACCCTGGTGGTTCTCATCGGTGAACACGTCCATGCCGGCCGCCCGCAGCGATTGTGCGAGTGCGGCGCCTCGCTGGGCGCCATCGCCGGCAAACTTGCCGCGAGGGAGGAACCGCCGCCAGAACGAGCTGATGTCGCCTGCCCGGCCCGACCCGCGGGCGACAGGCTGGATGACGAGCATTCGGCCGCCGCGGGCCAGCCAGTCGGCCATGGCCTGGCGCTGTGCGGCCGTCGGCTCGGACCTGAGATCGCCGACGACGAGCAGGTCGAGCGCCTCGTAGCCGCGGAAATCGGCGGGCAGCGTGGCCGGTGCAACCGGCGCCAGTTGGGAGCCGGGGGGCAGCTTGTTGAGCAGGGCCGAGAAACCGGCGGGCGTTCCGCCCACGAGGGCGGCAAGCGACGCGTCAGCCGGCATCGCCCGCACGTGCTCCGGTTTCGCCAAGGCGGCCGGCTTGCCGCGCGAGATCAACTGCACCTCGATCGCGGGATGCAGCGCCTGCGGCACCAGCAGTACGCCCAGGTCGCGAGTTGCCGGGGCCGACAGCTTCACTGTCTGCGAAACCACCAGCGTGTCGGACGTGACAATCAGCGTGCCGTCGACCGATTCCGATCCCGTCTGCACCTTCACCGCAATCGGCATGAACCGGCCGGGCCGGAAGAACCCGGCAAAGCCGGCCGTGGCTTCCATGGAAGCCGCTGTCTCCGCGGCGCTCAAGCCATACGAGAACAGCACCAGGCAGATCAGGGCGGCACTGCTGATGAAAAATGATACGGTGAAATTGCCAGGAGGTGTAACTTGCGGCGTGTGGCTTGAGGCCTGCGGCGGCCTCATCCCGATTCCGCTTCGTGTTCCTTGGACTCGTTTGTTGCGCA
Source organism: Planctomycetota bacterium (assembly GCA_035528775.1). GTDB lineage: Bacteria > Planctomycetota > PUPC01 > JABMSA01 > JABMSA01 > DATKYA01. The sequence goes on from DATKYA010000337.1 coordinate 4,803, forward strand.
AGAGATGGTAGTCGATGGGCGTAATGGACTGAATGGACTGAATGGACTGAATGGACTCAATCGGCTCAATGGACGCGTGTGCCGCTTTCTCAAGCCAAAAGCCCATCGCCCAAAGCCCAAAGCCTTTCTTGGGCCCCTGCAGCTCTACGTGGGCAGATATGACTTCCGGCGCCGCGACGACGGGATCTTCAGGGCCTTGCGGTACTTGGTCACGGTGCGGCGGGCGATATCGATCCCCTGCGAGCGCAGCTTGCCGGCGATGCCGCCGTCGCTGAGCGGATTGTTGCGGTCCTCGCCGCTGACCACGTCGAGCAGCAGTTGCTTGACGCTCTTGCGGGAGGTCATGGTTCCTTCGAAGTTGCGGGTGCCGCCGGTGAAGAAGTATTTGAGGGGGAAGATGCCGCGGGGCGTCTGGACGTATTTGTCGGCGATGGCCCGGCTGACAGTCGACACGTGAACGCCGGTGGATTCGGCGATGGTTCGCATCTTGAGGGGCCTGAGCTCGGTGATGCCGCGCTCGAAGAACTCGCGCTGGATCTTCACGATCTCCTGAGCGATCCCCTTCAGCGTGCCGCGGCGCTGCTCGATGGCCTCGATCAGCCAGCGTGCCCCCTGGATCTTGCGCTTGATGAACTCCTTGGCGTTCTCGGGGGTCGACGCATCGGCGAGCATCTTCTGGTACAGCGGGCTGATGTAGAGCTGCGGGAGCTGGCCGTCTTCCACGCGCACCTCGTACTCGCCCATTGCGTTCTGCTCGACCATGATGTCGGGGATGATGTATTGCGGGGTTTCGTCGCCGAAGAGGTTGCCGGGGCGCGGGTTCAGATGCGTGCGGATGTAATGGATCGCGTCCCGGATCTGCTCGGCCGAGCGGCTCGTTTCCTTCATGATTTTCGGGAAACGGTTCATGTGGATGTCTTCGAGGTGGTTCTCGATGAGCTGCTTTTCGAGTGGATGGGCGTCGGCGTCGCTGAGCTGGAGGAGCAAGCATTCGCGGAGGTCCCGCGCCCCCACGCCGGGCGGATCGAGCGTCTGCACCAGCGCCAGCACGGCCTCCACCTCTTCGGGCTTGGGTGCGTTGGACGCCGCCGCAACCTCCTCTATCGAGCTCTGCAGGTAGCCGCTATCGTCGATGTTGTAGATGATGTTCTCGCTGATCAGCCGCTGCTCCGGGGTGATGTCGAGCAGATTGAACTGGTTGAAGAGGAAGTCTTGCAGGGACATCGCACGAGCGGCGGTGTTCTGCATGGCTTCGTGCTTTTTGTCTTTTTCGCCGTGAACGACGGCGGGGCGGGCACCTTCTGGGTAGTCGTGCCCCATCCTATCGAGGTTCATCAGGTCGTTGGTGGCCTTCTGCGCCTGCGGAGTGACATCGGAGTCGGTGGTGATGACTTCGCCGGCCGGGCCTTGCCGCATCTCGTCGAGTTCTTCGAGAACGGGGTTTTCGACGAGCTCCTGCCGGATCCGCTGCTCGAGGACGAGCAGGGGCAACTGGAGGATTTCAATCGACTGTATGATCTGGGGCGCGAGCGTCATTCTCAGCTCGAGCTTCTGCTGCAACCCCATTTCCATTCTGAGTGCCATTGAGCGCCCTTCAAAAGACCAGAAAACGTCAGGCTCTGCGCTTCAGGCCTGCTCAACTGCATTGGCGGACACAGTGGACGAAGTGGGCAGTGCCCATTTCATTCCCCACTCTCTCCTCTTCACTCCACCACCTGCCGTCCGCGGATGGCATCGGTGATGATAGCCCGGCTGACGCATTCGACGGTGGCTCCCGGCGGCAGCCCGCGTGCGGGGCGGGTGATCTTCACGCCTCGCGGGCGGAGCAACCCGGCGATGTGGTTGGCGGTCACATCGCCTTCCATGTTCGGGTTGGTTGCCAGGATCACCTCCTTCACGTCGCCCCCTATTCTATCAAGAAGTTTCCCGATAGTCAAGTTTTCCGGGTTGATTCCTTCCAGGGGAGAAATATGGCCGCCGAGCACGTGGTAGAGGCCGCGGTAGCTGCCGCTTCGTTCGAGAGCGAGGAGATCACGGGTCTGCTCGACCACGCAGATCAGGGTGGCGTCGCGCGAGCCGTCGGAGCAGATCCAGCATGGGTCGGAATCGTCGATGTTGCAGCACCGCGAGCACAGCCGCGTGTTCTTCTTCAGATCGCGGATCGCGTAGGCCAGCCGCATCGCTTCGTCGACCGGCGCCTTCAGAATGTGGAAGGCAAGGCGCTCCGCCGTCTTGCTGCCGATCCCCGGCAGTTTCTCGAGTTCATCGACCAGCCGGTTCAGCGAATCCGGAAAGCTTTTTATTGTGCCGCGCATGTATTTATCGGAATATCCGGCAGGGAGTTTCTGAGTTTGTCGGGAGCTTGCCGATTGGCCAATTGTCCGGTTGCTCACTTGTCCGATTGCTCAGTCTGCCGCAACCTGCCCAGTTCTTCAATTCTTCAACTCTTCAAATGGTCAACTGATCAACTGCCCAACTCCCCTTCTCACATCATCCCCGGGATGCTCAGGCCGCCGGTAACCTTTGCCATTTCCTCACGGGACAGCTCGCGGGATTTCTTCATCGCCGCGGCCGTTGCCGCCAGGATGAGGTCCTCGAGCATTTCAACGTCGTCGGGATCGACCGCCTTCGGATCGATCTTGATCTTCACCAGCTCCTGCTGGCCATTGACGTAAGCGGCGACCATTCCGCCGCCTGAGGAGCCTTCGACCACGCGGTGCTTGAGGCTCTCCTGCACGTCGGACATTTTTTTCTGCATTTCCTGGGCATGCTTGATGAACCCGGAAAGATCGCCTAGTCCTTTTGCCATTTCTTCGCCCCTTTCACTCCCACAACCCTGCCCTGGAAGCTCCTGACCACGTTTTTCACGGCGGGATCGGAATTGTATTGTGCGAACTGATCGTCGGCAGGTGCGGCGCCGGCGGACGGCGGCCCGGGCGGCGCCATGGCAGCGGCGAGCGCCTGGCCCGAACCGTTCAGCGTGGCGCCACCGGAACCTTCCCTGCAGACCACCCGCACCTTCGTGTTCAGCACCTTTTTCACCGCCGCCTCCACGATCTCCGGCTTGAAGCTGAACGACTTGTGATGGGTGATCACGACGGTGGTGTCGTTCTGCTCCATGCCGATGAGCGCCATGGCGGTCATTCGGCTGCCCTTCAACACCTCGGCCACGATCCTGCCCCAGGGGGAATCATCGGGCGGGGCTGCGGCGGCGGGCGCGTAGGGTGAAGCCTGCTCCTGCACCTGGTCGGGGTTGCTCGGCCGCGGCTGGCCGGAAGTGGATGAACCGCCTCCGGACGCCGGCCGCTCGCCCATCGGTCGCCCCTTCTCCAGGGCCTCCAGGCGGCGGGCGAGCTCGTCGAGCGAGATCATTTTCTCCAGCCTCGCCAGCCGGATCAGCGCCATCTCCACCGGGATGCGGCTCTCGACGGTGCCCTTGATCTTCGCCTTCGCGTCGCTGAGCACCTGGATCGCATACAGGATCGTGTCGGCGCTCATGGTCGCTTCCTGGGCGTGGAGCCGGGCGGCGTCTTCGTCGTTCTCGTCGATCAGCGGCGAGTCCTTGCCGCAGAGCTTCATCAGGAGCAGTTCGCGGCAGTGGCCGATCAGCTCGTCGAGGAACGTCTCGTGCTCGATGCCCTTGAGGTCGGCCTGGTTGAGGATGTTGAGCGCTTCGGGCACGTTGCCGGCGTTGATGAGGTCGACAAGGGAGAAGAGGCCGTCGCGGGACAGTGCCCCGATGGCCTCGTAGACGGCTTCTTCAGTGATTTTCGTACCGGTGAAGGAGATGAGCTGCTCGAGGAGTGACTCGGAGTCGCGCATTCCGCCGCGTGCGTTGCGGGCAATCGCGTGCAGCGCGGCGGCGTCGATCTCCACCTTCTCCGCCTTGCAGATGAGCTTGAGGGTCTCGATGATCTTCGGCGTCGGGATGCGCTTGAAGTCGAGCCGCTGGCAGCGCGAGCGAATCGTGTCGGGCAGCTTGCTCGGTGCCGTGGTGGCGAGGATGAAGCGCACGTGGGGAGGCGGCTCCTCCAGCGTCTTGAGCAATGCATCGAAGGCATCGGCGGTGAGCTGGTGCACCTCGTCGATAATGTAGATCTTGAACTTGCCGCGGGTGGGCATGTACTTGACGTTCTCGCGCAGGGTGCGGACGTCCTCGATCTTGCGGTTGGACGCGGCGTCGATCTCGATCACGTCGACGTCGTCGCCGCGGGTGATGCTCTTGCAGATGTCGCAGGTGTTGTCGGGTTCGGGGGTCGGGCCGTGCTGGCAGTTGAGGGCCTTGGCGAGGATGCGGGCCATGGAGGTTTTGCCGACGCCGCGCGGCCCGGCAAACAGATAGGCGTGCGCCACGCGATCGGCCTTCACCGCGTTCTTCAGCGTCTGAGCCGCACTCTCCTGGCCGATCACGTCGTCGAACGTCTGCGGGCGGTATCTTCTCGCGAGAACGATATAAGCCAATTCAGTTATCCAGTTCCTGCAGTTACCCAGTTAGCCTGTTGCCCGGTTGCGGCCAGCATTGCCAACTCGAAAACTGGGCAACTGAAGAACCGGATAACTGAAGAAGAAGGCCGCGGACCCTTCTCCGTCAGGATACTCCGGCTCACGCTGTGGCAGCCAACTAGGGTCGCCTTGGTCTACTGCACATGGGAGCGTGTGCTTAGGGCTGCTGTCTTCCGACCCTGACACCGGTTCACACCGTCCCATTGCGTAGGAGACGACCCGTCAATGCCGCTTACCACGACAGATACCGAAGCACCACGGCCTCGGAAGGGAATTCAACCCGGCTATGGCGGATTGCCGGTTACAGGGTGCCGCCGGTTCCCCGTCTACCGCGGCCAATTCCCGATTCTGCTGGGTGGAAAATTCCGATGCGGAATCGCCCGGGGCGTCCGGCACGGCAGCGCGCCGGGCGCACGTCGGGCATCTTTCTCCCACTCCCCATTATATGGCAGGTAGCCGCCAGTTGCAAAGGAAAAAGAACGGATCAGACAGATCAGACAGATCCGACGGATCTGACGGAACTGACGGATCAGGCTTGGCAGGCGCCGAACCGACCTCGGCTGAATTGCCACCTTCTTCATTGAATTCCGAGGCACGCCGCGCTATACTGGGCGGAGATGGCTGTGCGTCGGGTTGTGGAGCGAAACCATGCGAAACCTGCTTGTATTCCTTATAGTCATGTGCGGCGGACTGATTTCGGCGGCACTGGCGGCCGACGACGGTCCGTGGCCGTCGTCGACGCTGAACTACCGCCGGCACTACGTGGTGGAGGCGGATCCGAAGGCGCCGGACCAGACGGCGGTGGTCGAGTTTGCCACCGGCAACGTGATGGACGCGAAGGGCAGCGACGTTCGCGTGATGGCGGCGGGCAAGGCGCTGCCGTCGCGCGTGCTGTGCATGGGGCCGGGGAGCATCTGCCGGCTGGCGTTCAAGGCTGTGCCCGGGGTGCGCGATTACTTCGTGCTCTA
>DATKYA010000338.1:0-2382 GCA_035528775.1 Planctomycetota bacterium
GCTGTGGTACGAGATGTACGCGAAGTAGAGACGCCCCGGTGGGGCGTCTGAGACGTGCCACCGGCACGTCTCTACTGTGGGAGACCTACGCGAAGTAGCGGTCAAGGTGTAGGGGCGAACCTTGTGTTCGCCCTCTCCCGAATGCACGAAGACCGCAATCCAGCAAGGGCGAACACAAGGTTCACCCCTGCACCGCCAATCGCTATCTTGGGGTCCATTCCCCCGCCCCTAAACGCAGCTCCTCCTCCCACACCATCTTGTCGGTGACACTCAGGAAGAACTGCCCGCCGTTGATCTCGACGGCGATGGTGTTTTTCCCCTGCTTCAGCTCGACGGGGATGCGTTCCTTGCCGGCGTGGAAGCCGGTCCACTTGGCGCCCTGCTCGTGGATTTTCGTGCCGTTCAGCCAGACGGTGGAAATGCCGACGCCGGTGTTGATGAAGGCCTTGCGGGCAGCGGGCGATTCGACGACGGCCACGGCCTGGATCGGCCCCTTGCCGATCTCCTGCTCGAGGCGGCATCCGAAGCCGTTGCGGCGTTCCTGCTCCCACCAGTCTTCGGCCGTCGGCTTGGCGTCGGGCGGGGGATCGGGCAGCGTGTAGGTCTTCCAGCCTTCGCTTTCGGGCTTCAACTCGAGGACGGCCTTCTCGTTGAGCACCTGCGGCTTCTTGTCGTCGCCGGCGGGTGCGAGCCGCATCTTCCACTCGCGGATGACCCCCGGGAACAGCCGCGGCGTGAACTCCGCCGGCAGCGGCACGGCCGTGCAGCCCATCGCGTCGAGGATGGAGCGAGCCATCAGGCTCTGGCCGAAGTAGTTGGGATGGATGCCGTCGCCCGACATCACCTCCTTGCCCTGCTCGCGAGCCTGCCGCATGAGGGCGTTGTTTTCCGCCACCGGGAGGCCTTCCTCGGCAGCGACCTTGCGGATCACCTTCTCGTATTCGGCGATCACCTTCTCGGCGGCCTCGGCGCGCTCCTTCGCCTGCTGCTGTGCGGCCGCGTCGCCGTCGGTTCGGGGATTGATGATGCACGGCGTGAGGAGGACCATCGCGGCGTTCGTCGCCTTCACGCGGCGGATCACGTCGCGCAGGGAAGCCTCGTATTTCTCGGGCGTCACGCCGCGGGATGAGTCGTTGGTACCCGCGCTGAACGTGACCACCGTCGGCTTGTAGGCCAGCACCGTGGCGTCCAGCCGGTCTGCCATCTGCGCAGCGGTGTCGCTCGCCACGCCGGAGCAGATCACCGTGGGCACGGGCTTGCCGGCCTCCTTGAGGGCCTGCCCGATGATCTGCGGATACGTGCATCCGTCGGTGATCGAATCGCCCAGGCAGACCACGCGGTCGCTGGCCTTCAACGGAAACGCCGAGCCGGCACAGCCGCACAGGGCGGAAAAGAAAAACACGACCGGCAGCGCCAACAGCAATGAGCTTCTGTTCACTTGTTCTGCTCCTTGACGAGTTGCACGGGCAATCTACAATGTGAGAAAGAAAAATGCATCGAGCACAGTGACGGTCCGGTTGCTGAAATCGGAATGGATGATGGTCTCTTCGTCGGCCTTCAGCCCCGGCACACGCTTGCGGGCCTCCTTGTCGGGGATGATGGTGATCCCTTCCGCTTGGAGTGCAAGCTCGATCCGCTCGCGGAGCGCCTGCATCGCGGCGACCGATCCGCTGCCCATCGCCTCATCGTAGTGCTCGACGAGATCGCGCGGCTTGCCGTCAAGCTCGAACACGTCCGGCCAGATGTCCGGCTCCGTCTGCGTGCCGTCATCGTACTCGAGGACCTCGCCCAGCCTCACGTAGGCGAGTGGGGCAAGGAGGGAGATACCGATCGTGCAACCGACCGTGCCGATCGCGCGGGGGCGTCGTGCAGCTCGCCGTCATCATCAGGTTCTTCACCATCGCAATCGAATCTGGCGTCTTTCCCCTTCAACCCGACGAAGAACACGAAATATGATGGCATCGGGGAATCATCGGGGAGCGGCTCGTGCTCATCGTCATCCAGATCATAGCGGTACGACCGGTCAGGACGGTCGAGCGGGTCGATCGCGCGGAGGAGCGACGCATCCTCGATTGCCGAGAGCCGCCTGGTGATGTCGCCGATCTTCTCGTAAAGGTAGCTCTCGTCCGCAGGCTCCAGCCACTCGATAATGCCGTCAGGGTGGAGCTTGTCGATGGCCGCGCGGATGTCTTTGCGGATGTTCGCGTCGGGCGTCTTCTTCATGGGAATAATGCCTCAAGGCTGACGGGGTGTGCTACTTCAATGTTGCTGCCATCCGAGTCATTGAATATTATGCTCAGAATTGGCGCGGGTGTCAAGACGGTTCTTGCGCTTACCGGTTCTTGCCAAGCCATTTTCCGGAGAAGAGTTCCTCCCCAAGCT
>DATKYA010000339.1:0-8978 GCA_035528775.1 Planctomycetota bacterium
CAACAAGGGCGACATCGCTGCCAGCCGCCGCTTCGTCGATCTCGCCCAGGAGATCAAGCCCGACCTCGGCGTGGACCTGCTGCGGAGACTCGATACCGAAGCCCGAAGCTCATACTACAAGGGCCTCGGCCTGAAAGGCAAAGGCGAGCCCCTCGAAGCCTGCATCCTCTTCAAGAGAGCCCTGCAATTCGCCAAGCCCGGCGGCGACATCTATACCAAGGCACTCTCGGAGCTGAAAGAGATGGAGTGATGCATTGGCGCCACAGTACCTAACCATTGCACGTGAATACAACATGCGCAGGATTCAGGATTCCTGGCTCAAGAAGTAAGAGTGTGTGTGAGAAGGCCATTCTGATCAATTCGGAGGGCGGGCGCGGGGACCCGCCCCTACAACGAACCCACAGTTGGCAATGTTCTAGTGATCTGATGTAGGGGCGGGTCCCCGCGCCCGCCCTCTTCCTTGCCGGTACTTAAGTCTTAGAGAAAGAAGCCACAAAGATACGAAGGACACAGCGCGGCCAAGGCCGCGACCAAAGATGGCATTAGAAACTATCTCAAAAGGCTACCCCCATGTAGGGGCGGACGGCGTCCGCCCCGGGGGCACACGCCGTGTGCCCCTACATGATCCTGTTTGGATGTTTTGAGATAGTTTCTAAATCATCTAGCTCTTGACTTTGAACTTTGAGTTTTGAACTCATAACTCCCAACTCTTCTTCGACAGGAGGTCTTCAGAAATGCCCTCGCCTCTCATTTTGCCCGTGAACGAAATCCCGAAGCAGGAGTTGATGGGGATCGACAAGATCCGGGAGATGATCCCGCAACGCTACGAGATGGAGCAGCTCGGCGGCATCCTGCTGTTCGACCGGGAGCGCGGAATCGCGATCGGCTACAGGGACGTCACGAACGGGGACTTCTGGGTGCGGGGTCACATCCCTGGCAGGCCGCTGATGCCCGGGGTGTTGATGTGCGAGGCGGCGGCGCAGCTCTGCTCCTTCTACTTCAAGATGTGCAAGCCCGAAGCGAAGGACGCCTTCTTGGGCTTCGGCGGAATGGACAACGTTCGCTTCCGCGGCACGGTGGTGCCGGGCGACCGCTTCATCATCATCGTGAAAAGCACCAAGTTCGATGCCCGCCTGAACATCTTCGAGACGCAGGGGATCGTTGGCGAGAAGCTCGTCTTCGAGGCCAGGATCTCCGGCATACAAGTCTGAAGGGAAATGATGAATGAGGAATGAGGAGTGAAGAATGGCCGGCGGCCTCTTCATTGCCTCGCCATCGCGGCATCGTGCGTCTCTTCATGCTTTACTCTTCATTCATTCTTCATTCATCATTCATCATTCATCATTCATCATTCATCATTCGGGCCATGTCAATCGCCATCCACACCTTCGGATCGCTGGCTCGTGTGCCGGGCCTGCTCCACGGCGTGAGCGGGCGGCAGGGCGGGGTCAGCCGGGAGCCGTACGATTCGCTGAACCTCGGCCTGCACGTGGGCGACGATCCGCAGTGCGTGGTGGAGAACCGCCGGCGACTATGCGACGCCGCGGGGATCGATCCCGCGCGGCTGGTCGTTGCCGAGCAGGTGCACGCGGGCGCCGTTGCCACGGTCACGGTTCGCGACGCCGGCCGCGGAGCGTTCGATCATCAGACGGCCCTCCCCGCCGCCGATGCGCTTGCGACCGCCGACCGCGCGCTTCCACTGATGGCCCTGAGCGCCGACTGCCCGCTCGTCGTCATCGTCGATCCCGACGGCCGCGTGTTGGGCCTGGTGCACGCGAGCTGGCGAAGCACCGCCGCCGGGATCATCGGCCGGACGGTGTCGGCCATGGCAGCGCTCGGCGGCCGCCCCGGCCGGATGCTGGCGGCCATCGGGCCGTGTGTGGGAAATTGCTGCTACGAGGTGCGCAATGACTTCATCCACATTGCGGCGCATTCGGCGATTGTGAATGCCGACAACTATATCGATGGGAGAGGGGGACGGACGTTCTTTGATCTGCCTGCGGCAGTGACCGGCCAATTGTGCGAAGCCGGCGTGCCGCGGCGGAACGTCGAGGCGAGCGGGATCTGCACCGCGTGCAGCACCGATCGCTTCTATTCGCACAGGGCGGAAGCGGGGACAACCGGCCGGTTCGCGGCTTTCGCAATGTTCGTGTAACCCCGACAGCGGCAACGCTCGTTCAGCCAGTCCCCCGCCCAAAGGATAACATGGAAACAAACGAACAGAAGGAACGCATCCTCGTCGTCGATGACGAGGAGCCCGTGCTCGACCTCTTGGACGCCACACTGCGCGACGAATACGACGTCGACTGCGCCAAGACCGCCGAGGAAGCCCTGGAGCGATGCCGCGAGCGGCAGTATCCAGCGATCATCATCGATATCGCCCTGCCGGGGGAGTTGAACGGCTTCGAGCTGGTGGACGAGCTCCACAAGCTGACGCCGCAATCCAAGCTCATCATGATCACCGGTCTGGCCCTCGACGACGACGCCAAACGCAAGGCCCTCGAAGTGGCCGATGCGCTCCTCACCAAGCCCTTCGACGTGGAGGAAATCAAGGCGCTGCTCAAGAAGGACCTCCGGCTGGAACACTTGCCGCATGGCACGTGATGGTGGGGGGACATCGAATCGAACACTGAACATCGAAGGAAGAAACACTCAACGGACAACGTTCAACCATCAGGGAGCGTGTCCACTCGGTCCACTGGTCCACTCGGTCCAGTGCTCCCCCGCTCCCCCACCCTCTCCCTCTCTCACTTATACGCTTGGATCTCCTCGCACCAGAACTCGCCGTCGCCCGTCACTGTCACCGTGTAGCGGATTTTCGTGGTCGTCACCGGATTGAAGGTGTGGACGTGCCAGGGCAGGAGGTTGTCGCGAACCTGGGCGAGCGGCAACCACGCGCCGTTCACCTCGGCATCGATCCTGAACTCGATCGCGGAATGCTGCGGGACGGCCGTGCCCAGCCATCTGGCCATCACCGGATTCGGCTGGAACAGCAGGCCGTGCACGGTGTAAGGCTTGTCGTGCTTGCCGTCGTGGATACCGATTACGGAGATTGTGACCGGCTGCTCCCATTCCAGCGTAGCGACGGCCGGCAGGACCATCCCGCCGTTGGCAAGGCCCCCCATGAAAGAATACCGCTCGCGCGGGTAACGCAGCTCGGTGCGCTCCTCGATCCTGCCGTCGACCAAAAACGTTGCATCGCTGGACCATTTCCTGCCGGAGCCGAGCAGCTCGAGGGATGCCTTGGCCCGGCGTGCCAGGTTCTCGCGGCCGGCGGCGGGCCTCTGCGAATCCACCTTCGTGCCGGTCGGCCGCGGCAACCCGCTGCGGCCGTCGATCCTGGCGTCCGCGCCCATCGGCAGGAGCTGGCCATCCAGGCGCACTTCGCGTCCCATCGTGCCCCGCGCATCAATCGTGCACACGCGGCCGTCGTCGGTGCCGGCAAACAGGGCGCCGCGTGCAGCAGCGAAGGCCGTCACGTTGCGCACGTCCGCTTTCCACAGCACCGAGCCGTCGGCGCCGATGCACCAGAGGCTGCCGCGTTCGTCGCGGGCAACGAGCTTCTCGCCCCATTCCCGCACCTCCACGATCTGCCCGGGATCGGGCATCCGATCCTGCCAGAGGCCCGGATCGGACAGCCGGCCCTGCCACAGGCGCTTGCCCGAGCCGTCGACGCACGCGAAGCCCGCCCCGCGCACCAGCAGCACGCGATTGTCCGGCCGGGCCTGCCCCTGCCGCAGAAGCACTACCGACCCGGCGTCGACCGGCGGCGACTGATACGCCTGCTCGCCGGCGGCGTTGAAGTAAGTCAGTTTCGCGCCGTCGAACAGCACGATCTCGCGCCCGGCGAATCCGAGCAGACGCTGCGGCTCGCGGTTCAGGAACGTCGGCTCGCGGCCCGGCAGGCCGTCGATCGTGCGGTCGAACAGGATCCTGCGATTCGCAGCGTCGTACAGCACGACGCGTTTGGGCTGGAAGCCCTGGTTCGCGCTGCCCGTGCCCATCAGGTACGCGACAAGCGAGCCGTCGGCCGACGCCACGATGTTCCACGGCCGGTGCCGCTGGGTGAAGTACTGCTGCCATTCGTCGTGCGAGAACAGCACGCGGCCGTCGGCGTCGACGTGTGCCACCATCTGCCAGCCGCCGTAGAAGGCCGAGCCGTCCGGCAACAGTACGGCGTCCTTCCAGTTCGGCAGGCGCCACGCGGTGCGGCCCTTCAGGTCGATGCACGCCAGCTCTTCCTCTGGCTCAAGGTATGGAAACACCGCCGGTGCCGTCTCCCACTGCAGACCTTCGTCGGTGTACCACTCGCGGTGGCGCAGCAGCGACGAGCCCAGCAGCACGCCCTGCCGGCCGACCTGGATTCGCTCGGGGCTGCAGCAGGCCGCGTGCGTCTTCCACTCGATCCCGCCGCTCGCGCTGATGCCGAACAGGTTGTCGCCCCACGACGTCCGCCCCGCCACGATCAGCGAGCCGTCGGGCGACACGGCGAGCGAGGAGACCGGGGGACCCGCGATTGCCGGAGCGACCTGGGGCTTCCGCTCGGTGGACGTGCTCCATCCCGGCTTCGTGAGGATGCTCGGGTCGCTGCCGCCATAGATCGGTTTCCTCGGGGGAACCGAGTATCCCTCCAGCAGCTTCACCGCCGCTTCGATTCCGCGTTTGTCCGCCGCCACGATCACGAGCACGTCCGTGGAGCCTTGGAACGGGCCGGTTACCACGTCGACATACGCCCTGCCGGGCCCCGGAGAGTATTGCGAGAATCGCCGTGGCAGCAGGTTTCGCTCCGCCACGTGCTTCAGCAGGAAATTGTCGTCGGGCCTGCCCATCAGCACCAGCAGCCCATCCACTCGCGGGTATGGCCCGAGGAAGTTGCAGCCGTTCGTGTCGATGGCCACGTCCTCCGCCCTGGCGGCTTTCAGGACGGTGCAAGCGAGGCCGTTGTTCGCGAGCGCCGCCGAAACACGCTGTGCCAGCGGTTCCAGGTCGTCCTGTGCGGGCGTTTGCAGCACGAGCCGGCATTCCTGCTCATCCCGCTGCAGGAATGTCTCCGCGGCCTTCGTCATCCGGACGTCAGGCTCGGGCTCAAGGATAGTGCGGTCCACATTCGCCTTGACGGGGGATCGCACGGTTGCCGTGAACCCGGTGACCGGCTCGCGAATGGTGCAGGTCCAGTTGCCGGGGCGCTCGTTGCTCGCGAGCGGGATTTTCATCTCCATGGTGCCGCCTTGAATGGCTCGAAACGCATGATACCGCTGGCTGCCGCCGGGCTCGTTTACGGTCACTTCCAGCGGGAGGTCTGCCGGCACCGCAGTGCCTTTCGCATCGGCGATCGCGGCACCGAGTTCCAGCCGCTGATAGCTCTCCATGCAGGCGACCCGCAGGCGCTCCGGGCGCGCCGGCAGCAGCGAATACAGCTTGCCCTCGATGCGCGTGAGGTCAGCCGTGAACACCCGCTTCCCGCCCTTCTCGCGAATCTGCACCTCGCCGTCCTCAAACACGTCGTACACCGCCGTCACGGCCGGATCGTTGATGCTGATCTCGCAGGTGACGGGAGCGGTGCGCACGTTGCACGTGCCCAGCGGCGGCCGCGTACAGTTGATCACGAACAGCGCGGTGGGGGAGTTGGGATTCCCCCGCGACCGTTGAGGTTGCGGTGACCGTTGAGGTCGTCCCGACCGCTGTGGTCGCAGTGAACGCTGCGGGATCACGAAGACGCCGTATCGGTTGGCCTCGGAGGGCAGGCTGCACCGGCGGTCCAGGATTGCCTTCAACTGCTCCACCTCGGGGCGGCACTGGCCGTGCAGCGCGAAATCGGGTAGCGCGCCGGCGTTCGCGTCGCCCGGCGAGTTCTGCATCACGTACGGCAGCCTCTCGGCACCGGGAATATCCAGCGTCGTCGCCGCATCGGCAATCACGCAGCCGCCGGACTTCACGAATTCCATGATTCGCTTGACGAGAACGCCGCCGTACTCCGTCAGGGAGTTCCCGCCGATGCGCGGCAGGAGCAGCGCGCGGAATCCGTGTTCGGTCAGATCATCGTTGATGATGATGTTTTCCTCGGTGACGATCCGCGGCACGTGCCCGGCAAACAGCGTGTAGAGGTAGGCCCAGTACGTGGCGTCGATCTGGCCGGGGTCGCCGTACCACCATCCGAGGCCGATCTTCTTCTGCCCGAGGACCTGCTCGGGATACGATGCGAGGATGGCAACGTCGGCGGCCGGCTCCAGCTTCGTGAACAGATCGCCGTTGCGTTTCAGGAGGTCGAAGAACGGCTTGATGTAGTTGGGCGGGAGGTTGTGCTGGTCGGGGAGGAACGCCGGCCCGCCCCAATCGCCGAGGCCCACGCCGTCGGAGCCGAGCGCGATGGCGAGCAGCAGGTCGCGCCGCTGCGATGTCAGGTGGTCGCGGCCCCAGTTACGCAGGGTGGTGAACGCCGGCATGTCGAGCCGCGCCGCTCGCGAACAATCGGTGACCCACGCGGCACGGCCGAGCGGGCTGTTGTTCAGCTCGCTCGTCGCGTAGCCGAACGCGAAATCGAGCTCCTTGCTGTAGGCCGGCGCGAAATGGTTCTGGCAGGCGGCGTCGCCCGTGGCCTGGTGCGTGCCGCACCTCCCGAAGCCCGGATGCTTGGCAGCATGAGCAAGATACGTCAGCCCGGTTTCCACGCAGTCGTATTCCACGAACTTCTTCCACTTCCAGTAGTCGCGCGGGTCCCTGCCGGGGTCTTCCTGCGGGTCCGCGCCGAATTCCTTGCGGTAGGCCGCAACCATCGCATCGTGAATCCGCTTCCACTGCTCCTCCGGCTCCGACCAGTATCGCCCGGTGGTTGCCTGGTCGTGGCCGAAGTTGTATCCGAAGAAATTCGCGAACCGCCCCACCACCTGCGTCACCGTCGCCACCGTCTTCAGCGTCCGGTCGCGGTATTCGGAGTCGACGGCCACGGCAACGGGGTTGTGCGGGTTGGCGGGGGTGAACGGGTAGAATCCCATCTGGCCGATGAGGAAGCCGACGTCGCAGCCGCGTCGCATCGCCTCCTCCATGATCCGCTCCTCGCGCGTCGGCTGGTACTGCTCCTCCGGGAAATATCCCAGCGGCGCATCCAGCGGGGCTTCGACGGGCGACGTGTCCGGCGACAGGCTCAGCAGTTGATCGAAGATCAGGTTGAATCCTGCATCGGCCATGTCGTCGATCGCCTGCTCCACCGAATCGTATCCGCGCTCGATCGGCGCCTCGCCGAACCCGCCCGCCGGCTGGTCGCGATAGATTCTGAAGCTGGTATCCGGCTGTTCATTGACGATCTCGATGGGGCAGCGCCGGCTTTTCACTCTCGCACCGTCCGCGAGAACCGCCAAGGCCGTCAGCCAATACCTGCCCGGGCGAAGTGCGGATGCATAGATCTGGAACGTGAAGGAATCCGGAGAATCGAAATCCGCAGTCTGCTGCCACAGCACGATCTGCTCCGCATCGGCCGCGCCGGCCTCCCGCAGCGACATCACGAGCGTGCCTTTGCCCGGCTTTCCTCCCGGCCGCGCCGCCACGGTCACCGGAGCAGTTTCGTTCTGCCGGAAGACGCTGCGGTTGCGGTCGATGAAAATCCCCAGTGCCAGCTTCGCGGCCGGATCGATCACGGAGATATCGAAGTCGAACGCCTCACCGGCAATGGCCGCCCGGACGACGTGCGGGCCTGCGATCCCAGCCGGCAGCGCGGCAACCCAGCGGCTGCCCTCCTTCCGCACGACCGGCAGTCTCACCCAGCCGGTCGGCGGAACGAACGGCACCGCGTCCGCCAGCGAAATGACCGGCTCGCCCGCTCCCCGCCGGAAGCTGAACACCTGCAGGGCGATCTCGCCCCCGGCGGCCACGTCGGCGGTCAGCAGGTCGGGCCCGCACCACAGCGCCACGGCCAGGCCACGGTCGGGCCGATTGATGAACTGAGCCGGGCCGCCCGAGCGATTCGCCGAGCTGTCCTTCCCGCCCGACGCCGCACGCCAGTCGAGCTTCCCCGGCAACAGGCAGCCATTCATGATGAACGTGATCAGGTGCAGGTCGGGCAGGTGCGTGGTGAGGAATGGATTGTGGCTGACGAATAGCGTGTTAGACGCGAGCACGTAGCCGGCGTTGCCGACGTACAGGGAGGTGTTGCGGCCATCCATAACGCAGCCGCGGAACGCGACCGCAGTGGCGGGATCCTTCGATGGGCAGCCCTCGCCGCCGCCGTTGAACGCCATCGCATTCCCGCAGTTGAACGCCAGGCAGTCGACGATCTCCGTGGCCCACGCGGAGCCGATCCCGCAATCGATGCCGCCCCACTGGAAGTTGTGGACGATCACGTTCGACACGCGCACGTGGTGGCCGGAGGCGATCACGCCCGCGCGGCCGTTCCCCCACCATTCGCGCTCGAACGATGTGACCAGCACGTTCTCGAGCACGGTGAACGGCCGCAGCGTGATGGTGGGGATGGTCTGGCCGGGGTTGGCGGCGGCGGTGTTGAAGATCACCGGCCGCTCGCCCGGCGCGCCCGCTAGCGTGATCGGAGCGTTCGGCCGGCCTTCCGGCACCACGAGGTCGTGCTCCTCGTAGGTCTCGCTGTCGACGATCAGGATCGAGTCGCCGGGTTTCGCCGCGGCGCACGCGCCGGCGATCGTGGAGCTCGCCGATTCCCGCGTCCGGAACGGTGCGGCGTTCCTGCCCGCCTTCGACACATAGATGGTGTCGCCCTGGGCGAACACAAGGTTCGTCCCTGCGGCATATGCCAGCAAGGCCACCACTATCGGCGCTAACCAACTCGCGCGCGTCATCGTTCCTTCTCGTATTGCTTCGTGTCGCAGATGCGGCCTTCACGGTCTGAAACAGTACACCTTCCCATCGCACGACGCGACGAACAGCGCCCCGCCTGCGATTGCGGGGCTACCGTCGATCGGCCCGCCGGTTGCGTACTCCCACAGCTTCGCGCCGTCGGCCAGATTGAGGGCGTA
>DATKYA010000340.1:0-2525 GCA_035528775.1 Planctomycetota bacterium
CAGCAGGCTTTTCGCATTGTAGACGTTATTGTTGTCGATGGGCAGGTGCCGCGGCAGATCGGTGTTGTCGGCGAGAATCTTGCGCTCGGTCACCGACTTCGGCACGGGGATGGGCGTGGTCCGCGCGAGAAGCGTGTCGAGCGCCTCGCCGAGATAGACGGTGTAGCCGCGGAGCTCTGCGTCGGCCCCGGCCTCCTTGGCCGCCACACGCTTCTCCAGATCCGCGACGGCGGCGTCGCGTGCCAGCTTGAGGAATTCGGCGTCGTCGACGTTGCCGACCTTCGCCAGGCACCGCGCCGCGGTGAAGACGGCCGTCGGATCATCCAGCGCAAGCTGCCTCATGTACGCCGCGGGGTAGTCGAGCGAAAGCTTGTCGCAGATCAGGTTGGCAAGCACGAGCGCGTGCGGGCCGGCGGCCGCGATGTCCTTATACGCGAGCTCAACCGCCGCCTTCACCACTGCCTCATCCTGCGTGGTGTACATCATCGCGGCGAGCACGTTTTCCGTCAGATGGGGCCAGCCGAGGGCGAGCAGCTTGCGGACGAGCGGCTCGTCGACCGCTGCCCCTTGCAGCGTTGCCCACGAAACGAGATCGCCGAGCTTGGCTGGCACAACCTGCTTGTCCTCCACCTGTTTGCACAGCTTGGCGATATCGTCAGCGGTCGGGAACTCGCCATACAGCGACCGCAGCGTTTGGGGGAGCGGGGCAGCCTTCATGTCTTCCCACTCTGACGGCTGCAGCGACAGCATGCCGTACTTGATCGGAAACGCGTGGTTCATCCCGTCGCCGAAGATGCGGAATATGCCCAAGCGGTTGCTCCAGTTATCCGCGCGGAGGTAGATCGGATAATCCTGCTCAGTGATGCCGAGATCGATCCCGATGCGCGGCGGCAGCTCGGCCAGCTTCAGGTTCTCCAGCACCGACTTGCCGTCGACGCGCACCTCGTATGCCATGGCGCCTTCGACGGGCATTGACGCATAGTCTGTCTTCCACACTTTCATCCCCGTGGCCTGGTAGGCTTTCCCGGCTGCGAGGAAGTTACGGGGACGCATGCCGAGCTGGCCCATCTCCGGGCAGTTGGCCCAGTTCTTGTTCTGCTTCACCGCTTCGGCGTCGGCCACGGGGCGGTTCACTCGGCCGAAGTCGAGGTACAGATCAAGGCCGTCGCCATCCAGCCAGTTGGGCGCGTCGGGCGACCACGTATGCAGGTCTTTCACGATGACGAGAAAGAAGATGTCGGGGCTGTTGTTCTTCCGGCCGCAATAGAGGAATGGTGCGAAGTCGTCGTCGGTCGCCGCCAGCGTGTCCTTGTCGAAAGGCTTGATCCTGTCGGGCGTGGCAGACGGCGGGATGCCTGCCCACTCGGCGAGATTGCCGTCCGCCGCCGCCGTGTCCGGCAGCAGATAGATGGGCAGCGTGGTTGTATACGGATCCAGCGGCTTCGGAGCTTCGGGCGGCGCCTCGCCCGCAAACACCGCCGACGATCCAGCAAGCACGAGAGCCATCACAATCACAGTCTGCAATCTGATCACCGTGTTTTCTCCATTGGTATGTCGATGGAACGCGAAAAGACCCGCAGCAGAATAGAAGGATACCGAGAATACGTCAGAAAATCAACTGGCTGCCGAACGCTTCGCGCGCGTCGGCCAGGATTTGCTCGGCGGATTCCATGTAATTGCCGAACGGACACAACTGAATAGCCCTGACGAGCAGCTCGTGATCGCGCGCCAGCACCGCCCGGGCGGCCATGTCGAACGACACGTGGTGGCGGCGGACGACCTCCGCGATCTGCTCCGGCAGCGGCGGCCCCGCAAGCGGCGTCACACCGCGCTCGTCCAAATAGCACTCCAGGTCCGGCACCGACCACTCCGGCAGATTGCTTACCGCATTCAGGTTCATCGTATTGATGGAATGAAGATGCTGATCCGACTCGCCCGCAAGGGCATCCAGCCACAAGAACGGCACCTCGCACTCGGTGGGCGGAGCCCAGTCCACGTCCTCGCCGCGAGCGTATGCCTCCAGCACGCCCAGGAAGCCGGGCCTGTTGTCCGCCGTCAGCTTCGGCGCCGATTCCAGCGGCGGAAGCCACTCGCCCTGGAACATCGGATAGATATCAGTTGTGTGGCCCGGCGCGCAGAGGTAACCGAGTGCGGCGAGCATCTTGATCTCAGCGGTCGAGCGGCCCCATTCGCCCATATCGATCCACTGGCGCGTCTTGCCGGTCTCGCGGATCAACGGATAGGCGTCGCGACCGTCGAGCAGCACTTCGGTGAAAAACGTGCAGTGATTCGTGCCGCCGATGCGAAACGCGAGTCGCTCCTGATCCACCTCCAGGTAGCGGGCGAGGAAGCGTCGATACCACGCGAGCGCCCCGCAGAATCCGAGCACGCTCCGCGGCTTCGCACCCGCCTTCACCGCCAGCATGCACATCGCGGGCAGCGGGTTCGAGCAATTGATCAGCAAGGCGTTCGGAGCGTGGCGCAGCATCGACCGCACCAGCGCGATCAGCACCGGCCCCTGAGTC
>DATKYA010000341.1:0-4352 GCA_035528775.1 Planctomycetota bacterium
GTGAACATCGTGAACCTGCTCGCCAGCCAGTGGGGCGAGCTGATGACCAACGTGGGCGACTTCGACGGCAAGACCACCTTCGGCGCGAAAGACGCCGGAGGCGACGGCGAATACCTCGTCCGCGTCGGCACCGAGAACCGCCAGAACGTGCTCGGCCACATCTCGCTGCTCGGCTACAACGGCCGGATCATCGCCCCGATGACGACCGGCGGCCCCGACGAATCCGCCCTCGGCGATCCGGTGGGCGCGCTGCTCACCGAGTGGGCGCGGCAGTGCCGCACGCAGGGCGGCATCGTGGTCATACCGCATTTCCCCAACCCGCGATGCGAGCACGCCGCCACCATCGTCAGCGGCGACGCCGACGCCGTCGAGATGACCGCCTGGAGCAACCTCTACGGCGGCATCGATCCGTATTCGCTCTCCGACTGGTACCGCTACCTGAACTGCGGCTACCTGGCGGCGGCTGTGGCCGGCACCGACAAGATGAGCGCCGACACGGCAGTGGGCACGGTCCGCACGTACGCCAGGATCGCCCCCGGCCGCGAGTTCACCTATCAGGCGTGGATGGATGCCGTTCGCGGGGCGCACACGTTCGCCACGTACGGCCCGCTGCTGGAGTTTTCCGTGGAAGGCAATCCGCCCGGCTCCCGCATGAAGATGACGCGCAGCGGCGGGACCGTGAACGTGTCGTGGAAGGCGGCCAGCGTCACCGTGCCGATGACGCGAGTCGAGCTGGTCGTCAACGGCGAGATTCGCGAGAGCAAGGCCGTGCGGCCCGACGAAGACGCCGCCACTTGGCCGGTCAAGATCGGCCGCAGCTCGTGGCTCGCGCTGCTCGTGCGCGGGCACTACGCCGACAAGCCCGAGATCATCGCCGCCCATTCATCGCCCGTGATGGTGCAGGTGGACGGCTCCGAGTTCTACGCCGCGGCCGACGCGATGACCATTCTCGAGCAGATCGAAGGCGCGCTCGCCTTCCTCGACGTGCTCGGCACCCGCGCCGAAACCAAGGCCTACAAGCGGATGCGAATGGTGCTTACTTCGGCGCACCGCAGCCTGCACAACAGGATGCACACGATGGGGAAATACCACCGGCACACGGCGGCCGAGCGGCACGAGGGGCACGGGAAGAGATGATGAGATGATGAGATGAAGGGATGAAGAGATGAAGGGATGAAGAGAGGCCGAAAGCATCACGAGGTACATGAGCCGCGAGAATAACAAGGTGTCAGGACTTGGGGCTTTCGGCATCCGTGGTTGACTGTTGCTTACTCATCGACAGATGACCTGATGGACTGGAGGAATCTATCAAGGGCCTCCTGCTCCTTCTTGCTGAGTTTGGGAGGTGTTGATTTTCTCACGTACTCCGCTGCGGACTCCCTTACCTCCACGGGCACGTCTTACTCCGTTCCGGCCAGTTGGCAAAGACTGTGGGCCGGCATGCGGTAGAACTCGGCCAGCCGCTGCAACGTGGCGCTGTCGGGCCGGCAGTCTGTATCGTGCTCCAAGGCGGTCAGTTCGGAAGCATCAACGCCTGTCTTGCGAGCCAATTGGTCAATGCTAAGTCCCTTTGCACGCCTGAGGTTCCTGAGAACGGTTTGCAGGGCATGGCGAAGCGTCTCGTCCTCCGTACCAATGGCGTTGGCGGTGATTGTCAGTTTCTTCCCAAGCGCCTGTGTGATGCGCTTCAGCATGCTCAAGGAATGTCCGCGGTAGTCGGCATCCTCAAGCCTGCTGATCACCGATTGGGTTGTGCCCACCAGCCGCGCGAGTTGCTGCTGAGAAAGGCCCGCCTCCGTCCGCAAATCATACACGAGTTGAGCCACCGAGATGTTCACCCGCTCTTGAGCCAGGGATGCCTCACGCTCGGGCCTTCCTCTGATAAAGAGCCTGTGAAGAATCTCAACTCCATCACTTGCATCTATCTTTTTCGCCATAGGTCTGGCCTCTGAAGCGTGCGTTTCGCGGGATGCCATCCCTTCCCGGGATACTTGCCCCGAAGCAAACAAGCACAATGGACGATCATATCCCTCTTGCGATGACACGTCAACACATTTTTGCGATAAAAAAGGGCGGGCCGTACCACCTCGACCCGCCCCTTATCTTGCGTCCTCTTCCCTCCCCCACTCCTCCATTCTCAGAACTTCTTCATCCTATTCTTCATCCTCGCCATACGATTCACGCCGGCGATGATCGCGCGCACGGCAGCCTGGTCGATGTTGGTGTCGGTGCCGACGCCGAAGATCACGTCGCCGGATTCGAGCTTGAGCGGCACGTACGCCACGGCTTGGGCGTCTGCTCCCTTGCCGATTGCCTGCTCGTGGTAGTCGTCGACGCTGAACGCGGGCGTGCCGAGCTTCTGCATGCCGTGCACGAACGCGGAGATTGGGCCGTTGCCGTCGGCGACGACCGTCTTCACTTCGCCGCCCACGCCCACCTTCACCTCGCCGTGGATCTGCGTCGGGTCGGCGTCGTCCGGCCGCGGCCAGTAGCCGACTAGCCGGTAGGGGCCGTCGAGGTCGACGAACTCGCGGCGGAAGATCTCGTAGACTTCGGTACTGGTGACTTCGCGGCCGACTTCGTCCGAAAACTTCTGCACGGCGGCGCCCAGCTCCGGCAGCATCGCCTTCGGCGGCTTCAGCCCGTATTCCTGCTCCAGCACCCACGCCACGCCCCCCTTGCCCGACTGCGAGTTGATGCGGATCAGCCGCTCGTACTCCCGGCCGAGATCGGTGGGATCGATGTGCAGGTACGGCACCCGCCACTCCGCCCCGAACCGCTCCGCGGCTTCCGGAAGCTTCTGCATCCCCTTGCGGATCGCGTCCTGGTGCGAACCCGAGAACGCGGTGAACACGTACTCACCGGCGTACGGCTGACGGTAATAGATCGGCATGCCGGTGAGCCGCTCGACGGCTTCAGCCACCTTCAGCAGGTCGGAGAAGTCCAGCCCGGTCTCGATCTCGCGGGCGTGGAGGTTGTTGGCCACCACCACGATGTCGACGTTTCCCGTGCGCTCGCCGTGTCCGAACAGCGTGCCTTCCACGCGATCCGCCCCGGCCGCCAGCGCCAGCTCGGTTGCGGCAACGGCCATCCCCTGGTCGTTGTGGGCGTGCAGCGACACCATGATCCTGTCGCGGCACGGGAAGCGCCGGCAGAACCACTCGATCATATCGGCGTACTGGTTGGGCGGGCGCCGCTCGACCGTCGCCGGCAAGTTGAAGATCAGGGGCTGGGCTGTGGTGGCCTTGCCCCAGGTTTCGAACACGGCCACACACAGCTCCAGCCCGAACTCCGGATCGGTGTCGGTGAACTCCTCCGGCGAGAACTCCAGCCGCAGGTCGGCTTGCGGCATCGTGGCGGCGAGATCGCGAATCTGCCGCACCGAGTCCACCGCCATCTTCATCGTCTGTCCGCGCGTCAGGCCGAACACCTGCTGGATGTGCAGGTCCGACGTGGCCACATAGGCGTGCACGATCCCGCGCTCCACGCCCTTCATCGCCTCGAACGTGCGGTCGATCAGGTGCGGCCGGCACTGTGTCAATCCCATGATGAAAACGTCGTCCGGGACGTGGTTCTCGTCGATCAGCCGCCGCGTGAAATCGAAATCATCCTGGCTCGCCGACGGGAACGCGACCTCGATATGCTTGAACCCGATGCCGCACAGCAGCCGGAAATACTCGAGCTTCTGGTCCGGGTCCAGCGGGCATGGCAGGGCCTGGTTGCCATCGCGAAGGTCAACCGAGCACCACAGGGGCGCCCTGGTGATGGTTTTCGACGGCCACTGGCGGTCCGGCAGATCGATTATTGCCGGCGCCACATATTTCGGAACCCGGTTGTGCGCAGCCACGTCTTGCTCCTTTCTTCGGGAAGCGTGTTGCCTTTCCCTGCCGCACGAACACCTCCCAACAAAAAAACCCGGCCCGGATCATCCGGGACGGGTTAATGGTTTCTTTCACATTCTCCGCGACCTCAGCCGGACGATCCCCGATCGTGATCCGCAAGTAGGATCAGGCAAGTAAGTCGAAGGCTGAGCAAGGTCGCAAAGTTCATCGAAAAGACTCCGTTGTTCAGAAAGCTCCTATAATGATACTCGGAAGCGAGGCGAATGTCAAACAGTTTTTTCCGGCCTTCATGATGCCGTGCGAGGCAACAGCCTGCGCGGAAGCTTTGCGAACACCTGCCGTTAACGCCCGTTCTCGCGACCTGGCAAAGCCGGAAGTCCCGAGCGCGGAGAAGCGGGAAACTCCGACGAAGGTCCTATTGCGAGCACACCGTGTTCAGCCGCTGCCGAACGTAGATAAGATCAAGGATATTGACGACGCCATCCGCGGTCACGTCGGCTTTCCAGTTAT
>DATKYA010000342.1:0-12771 GCA_035528775.1 Planctomycetota bacterium
GGTCGCATAGTACTGGCATATCTTCTCGAGCGCGCGGATCACGTCGTTGCGGGAGCGGATCTCGCCGGCAACGGCTTGTGCGGCCGCCGGGGCCTGGACTGCCGCGGGCGCAGCGGCAACCCCGGCGGGAGCTTCGGCCTCAGCAACCGGACCACTCACTGATTGCGGCGGGCCCGGACGGCGCGTGGAGCGTCGATCGCGGCAAGCTTGCCGAGATTACCGGTGCCTTCAAGAACGACGTCGAGACCGGCCTCGCAGATTTGATGGGGAACCTGGCGAAGATCGAGAAGCTGCTCGACGACGGCTGGGACCTCGACGAGGACGCCAGTGGCGTGTCGCTGGCCGCACTGAGCGAGCAGGTGGCGAAGAACCGGTCTTACGCCGCGTTCCAGAAGGCCACCGCGCCGCTGATCGACCGCCTCGGGAGGCTGCGCGACCTGAAGAATGCCGCCGGCAAGGAAGCGCTGGCCAAGCTCGCGAAGCAGGTGGAAGAACCGGTGCTCGCCATCAACGCGTGGCGACGGCTCGTGCGGCTGCCGAACTGGCCCGAGCGCGTGTCGGAGATGGACGACGAGCTTGTGCTCGAGGAGCAGATCGGCAAGCTGATCGAATCGAGAATCAGAGATGCCAGCCGCAGGAAGACGCTCGCGGGCGAGCTGGCGGCCGAGCCGGCCAACCTGTGGATGAAAGGTTTCCGTACAATCGCTGCCGGCAAGGATGCTGCCGCGATGGACAAGGCGATCGAGCTGCGCGGCAGATTCCGCGTGGACGACTCCCGGCTGGAGCAGTGGGCGCAATACGATGTGCGCCTGCAGGCGTTCGGCCGCAAGTTCAGCAATCTGCGCGCCAGGGTGGACGGCCTTCCTAAGGAGCAGCACTCGGCGGCGCTGGCGGAGTTCAAGGGAGAGCTCGAAGGTCTCAGGGCGCTTCTGGACGGCCTGCCAGCGGGATTTGCCGTCCAGCCGGCGGTGAAGGATCTGCTGGTCGTTATCGAGGCGTTGAGCAAGTGGAAACCGGCCGACAGGGGGCAGGCGGCGCACGCTGGGCCGGGTTCACCATCCCTGCCCGAAGCATTGCAGTGGCGGGCAATGCTCGCGGATGACGGCACGTCGTGCCAGTTTTCGTGGCCCGCCACGGGCGACCCGAAGCACGTTATCGAGTTCGTCCGCATCGAGCCGCGCACCGTTGGCGGTAAGCCTGTCTACCTGTGCATCACCGAGATGTCGGTGGGTGTGTTTGTTGATATCAATGAAGCCGACAAGTGGAGCAAGCCTGATGTGATTGCCCGCATGCAGCGGGGCGTGTGGCTGGGGCCGTGCGGATGGGTGTGGGATGCAGGCTCGGGGAGGATACGGCTGGATTCCGGCAAACGCTGGATGGCGCCGGTGCCGGGGCTGAGCGAATGGAACGAGCCGGGTGCGAAGCCCTACTACAAGGATCATGCGAAGGTGAGGGAGCCGTCGGCGGGTATGCCCATGCAATACATTGCAGCCGGGAATGCCGGGGCGTTCGCCGCGTTGCTGGGATGCCGCCTGCCGACCGAGGACGAGTGGGCTGCAGCGGTTGCGTCCGACACGCAGGACCCGGCGAGGCTGTGCCTGCGGGGCACCGCGTGGATCGAGCAGCGCGACTACATCAGCTCGGTTATCCGGGAAGCGCGGCTGCGGCCGAATTACCCGAGTGAGAGTATTTTCTGGCCTACCGGCCCGGCCGTGAAAAAGGAGAAACCGGAGACCGCGCTGGCGGTGATGGTCGACACGCCGGGCGTGCTGTGGTTCGTCGACGTCACAAGTGATACCGGCGGCCGGCTGCATCACATGATCGGCAACGTGGCCGAGTTCG
The DNA here is from genome assembly GCA_035528775.1 of Planctomycetota bacterium. Classification (GTDB taxonomy): domain Bacteria; phylum Planctomycetota; class PUPC01; order JABMSA01; family JABMSA01; genus DATKYA01. The sequence goes on from DATKYA010000342.1 coordinate 1,843, forward strand.
TGTCGGGCGAGCCGGGCAAGTTCGGCGTGGTGGGCGGATCGTCGCTGTCATCGCCGATGGTGTGGAATGGCCGAGATATGCCGTTTACGCGGAAGTATGACTGCGACGCCAACCGAGCCTATTCGGACGTGGGATTCCGGCTGGCGTATGAATCGCCCGATGTTCCGCTGCCTGATCTGCTGAAGCGGTTCCAGGCGAGTATGGTTTACGTAGGGCCGCAGGCTGCGAACAGCCCGTGATTTATCTGAAGGAATATATCAGTGGCAGCACAAGTGGATGACATTACGAGGCTGGGGGCCGCAACGGCAAATCGGCTGCGGCTGCTTCAAGCGGAATTCGCCGACGAGCCGGGAGATAGCAGGCGCGGGTATCTCGTGGAAGAGGTGAAGCGGGCACTCGACAAGATCGTGCCAGACAAGCGCCAGGCGTTTTTGAGGGAACTGAGCGGCCGTTTTCCCACGTGGTCGGCGGCACCTGCGCCCGGTGCGGCTGCGCCGCTACCGAAGGCCGGCGTGGATGAGAAGCTGCTGAAGGACCCGAACTACCTGGTCGGCCGATTGGTGGAGATCGCCCCGGCGCTGACGCAGCAGCAGCGGCAGGCGGCCGTGGAGCGCCTCGCGGCTGCGAAGCTCGTGAAGGTGGAGGCTCCTCCGTCGGCCCCGGTTGCCCAGCAGGGGCCGCCAGCGGGCATCCACGACGAGTTGAGCCGGAAGCTTGGCATCGCCCCCGGCAAGCAACTGGATGCCGAGCAAGCGCTCAAGCTGCTCGAGTTGCTGATCGGGTTCACAACGTCGCTTGACCAACTAGTGTGGAAGACGTGGCACCAGATTGCGCCGCATTCGCCGATCCGGGCGGGTTCGGCGCTCGGGCCGGCGATAAAGGGCTGCATGACGGGGCAGCAGAACGTGGCCGACGTTCGGGTGGCGGGGAGTGTCGAGAAGCTCCGCAAGGCGACCGCGGCGCTGCTTGCGGCGGTATCGCAGGCGGGGGTGTCGGCGCGGCTCCACATGGCCACGCTGGCTCCGTCGCGCATCCGCGATATGATCAACGCGAGCGGCGTGGGCATACTGGAGAGCCGCGACGTGAAATGCTGGAAGAAGTATGCCGAGTTGTTCGAGACGATGGAGACATCGATCGAGGCCGATGTGATCGGCGCCATAGCTGAATATGCTGGATCGCTGCTGAAGGGCCCGGAGGATACCGGGCGCTGATGCAGCGGGGAGAAGAATCATGGCAGTAACCGGTGAAGTGCACTGGCACGAAGGCCTATTCCTGCAGCCTCACCATCTGCAGGCGATGCAGCGGCAGATCATGAACCAGTTCGGAATCGAGCGCCGCCTCGCCTTGGCGTACCCGTACGGGTTGGTGGATGCGAGGCTGTCGGCCGACGAGCTTGAGAACAGGCGAGTCAGGTTCGAGCGGCTTACCGTGGTGATGCCCAGCGGGCTGTTGGTGAACGTGCCCGACAATGCGAGCCTGGCCGCGCTGGACATCAAGGAGGCATTCGAATCCAGCAGTGTGCCTATCCAGGTGAGCCTCGGGGTGCCCCTGTATTACTCGTTGCGGGCAAACGCGATCGAGCCGGGCAGCAAGAGCGATTGGCGCGACAAGCGGCTGTTCACCGTAGTGCCGGTGGAGCGGCCGGACGAGAACACCGGCGACCGGCCGCAGACGATTCTCGTGAGGCAGATCAACGCGCGGCTGCTGCTGGACAGCGACGACCGATCGGAGATGGAGGTGCTGCCCGTGATGAAGATCGCGCGTGCTACTGGTGAGGAAGTGGGCCTGCCGCGGGCGGATCGATCGTACATCCCGCCGTGCATGGTGGTGGGCGGATCGCCGGTCCTGCTGGAAATGCTGCGCGACCTGGCCAACCAGGTGCAAGCCAGCCGCACGCAACTGGCGGCCCAGATCGCCCGCAGCGGGTTCAGCATCGAGACGATGCGGGGCGTGCAGTTCGAGCAGATCCTGCGCCTGAGGACGCTGAACTATTTCAGCTCCCGCCTGCTGAACATGGTGCAGGCGCCGGGCATCACGCCATTCGAGATGTACCTGGAGCTGCGGGCACTGCTGGGCGAGCTGGCGGCGCTGCACCCGGACCTGGACGAGTTTGAGGTGGCCGATTACAACCACGACAACCTCGCGATTCCGTTCGGCGAGTTGGTGGCGAAGATCCGGCCGCAGCTTCAGGGGGCAGTGCAGCCAAGCTTCATGCGCGTGCAGTTTGCCCGCGACGGCAAGACGATGGTTGCCTCGCTCACCGACGAGCAGGTGACCAGGCCCAACGAGTACTTCCTGGGGATACGCACGCGGGAGGATCCGCGGGCGGTTGCCGGGCTGGTGGAAGACAAGGACCGTTTCAAGGTGATGCCGCGCAGCCTGGCTGGCAAGGCCATCTACGGTGTGAAGCTGGCCGAGGAGCGACAACCGCCGCTGGGCCTGCCCGCCGAGGCCGGCCTGCACTACTTCCGCCTCCTGCGCTCGGAAAGCGCCAGAGCATGGGACCGCATCAAGGACGAGAAAGCGATCAGTATCGAATGGCCCGAAATCGAGGCTTCCGATTACTCGATTACGTTATTCATGACGGTGCCGGAGAATATTGAGGGCAAGAAATGAAACTTCTTGAGCTGTGCGAACCATTGTTCCAGTATATCTGCCGGTTAAACCGGTCCTCGCGCAAGGGAGGCATGCACGATTACGCCCGCGTTCGCGCGGAGATCGAGGCGATCTTCAAGGAGATAAAGGCCAAAGCGTCGACGAGCGCCGATCTGGCCGTGCATTACGAGAAGGTGGAGCTGCCACTGATCTTCTTTGTCGATTCGATCATCGCGGAGAGCCCGCTTGCCTTTGCGCAGGTGTGGCACAACAACCGGCTCGCATACGACCGGAAGGAGCTGGCGGGCGACGACGAGTTCTTTCGGCTGCTGGACGAGACGGTTGCCGACAAGAGCGAGGCGGGGGCGGAGCGGCTCGCCGTGTTCTACACGTGCCTTGGCCTCGGATTCGCCGGGGCATACGCTGATCAGCCGCAGTTCATTCGGCAGAAGATGCTGCAGTGCTCGGCGCGGATGCGGGGCATGATGGATGCCGACGATCAGTCGCGCATCTGCCCGGAAGCATACGAGCATCTCGACACGCGCAACCTTGTTGAGCCGCCAGGCACGAAGCTGCTGGGGATCGGCATCGCGCTCGTGGGCCTGATCATCGTTCTGTTCATCGCCAACATTGTCCTGTTCAGTTCTACGGCCAAGGAGCTGACCAGAAAACTCGACCGGGTGAGAGCCAATGCAGCGGCCACGGATGCGGCCGTCTCTCGCGACAGCGGCAAGTAATCGGGTGTGAAAGGACAATATCGTATGAAACCAACCTCCGGATCCATCGACCTTTCTCCCAGCGTGAAAATAGGGTTGGCGGTTGCGGGAGGCGCGTCGTTGTTCGGCGTGCTGGTGCTGCTGCTCCACGAGCACACGATGCTGCTGCTGATCGTGCTGGTAGGCATCGCATTGATCGGCCTGCTGCTTCTGGGCTATCACTACGTGCTGCAGCGGGCGAAGAAGAAGAAAGCGGCGCCGCTGGAGCAGGGGATCAAGGACAACAGTGGAGCCGTGCCGCAGAACATCAGCGAGCCGGCTCGGCGCGCCAGCCTGGACAGCCTGCGGCGGAATTTTGAGACCGGGGTGGAGAAGTTCAAGGCCGCCGGCCGCGACCTCTACAGTCTGCCGTGGTACATCATCGTTGGAGAGTCTGGCTCCGGCAAGACGGAAGCGATCCGCCATTGCAACATCAGCTTCCCGGCCGGCCTGCAGGACCCCCTGCAGGGCAGCGGCGGAACCATCAACATGAACTGGTGGTTCACCAACCACGCCGTGATCCTCGACACCGCCGGCCGGATGTTCTTCCAGGAAGTGGAATCCGGCGGGGGCGGCGAATGGAAAGAATTCCTCGGCCTGCTCAAGCGATACAGGCCCAACGAGCCGGTGAACGGTCTGCTCCTCGTGATCCCGGTGGACAGCCTGATCAAGGATATGGCGGAGGAGATCCAGGGCAAGGGGGACAAGATCGCGCAGCAGCTTGACGTGATCCAGCGGACGCTCGACGTGCGATTCCCGGTTTTCGTGGTGATAACCAAGTGCGACCTGGTCACCGGCTTCCGCGAGTTCTTCGAGAACGTGAACGATCCGCACCTGCAGCACCAGATCCTCGGCTGGTCAAACCCGGACCCGCTGGACACGCCGTTTAACCCCGAGCTGGTGGACCAGCACCTTGAGAAGGTGCTGGACCGGCTGAAACGCAGGCGGCTGGGCCTCATGATGGATCCCATCCAGATGGAGGAGGCATCAACGCGCCGGGTCGACCAGGTCGACGCGCTCTTCGCCTCGCCTTACAGCCTGGCGAAGATCGCTCCGCGGCTGCGGCTGTATATGGAGAAGATTTTCGTGGCGGGCGAGTGGTCGGCCAAGCCGCTGTTCATCCGCGGCATCTACTTCACCTCGGCCATGCGCGAAGGCACGGAACTCGACTCGGAACTGGCCGAGGTGCTGGGCGTGCCGGTGGATCGCCTGCCCGAGGGGCGTGTGTGGGATAAGAACCGTGCCTACTTCCTGCGGGACCTGTTCATGGAGAAGGTGTTCCGCGAGCGCGGCCTTGTGACGAGCGCAACCAACACCAGGCGCCAGCACCGCCAACGCAAGGCCGTGGTGCTGGCTGCCGGCATCGTGAGCGTGATCATCTTCCTCTTCCTCACGTGGTTCGGCAGCTACAGCTTCCGGAGGAGCGTTGGAGCCGAGCTGAGCCACTGGCAGGCCGCCGAAAACCCCAAGCTGTGGGAAGACAGCTACTGGAATCCGCTGGTTGCCGTGGAGCTTGCCGGCAGTGCAAACTTCGAATGCCGAGATCGGTTCAAGCTCGGCGGCAAGGATAAGCGCACGGTGCAATTCCACAAGGAGTTGTTCGACGCGGTCCAGCACAAGCTGCACGTGCCGTGGGTTTTCCGGTTCGCCGCTGTCTTTGACCGTGGGCTGGACGAGAACCGGCGAACGGCTCAGGAAACGCTGCTGGAAAGCAGCGTCCTGCGGCCGGTCGTCGACGCCGCCCGCACCCGCATGATCTGGCCGGAATCGCGTCGCAAGGAGATTCCGCCGTGGTCGACCAGGGGCACGAAGGCATTGGCTCAGTTGATAAGGATCGAGCCGAACAAACAGGACAAGCCGCCGCGCATCGACCTCAGGCCGCTGATCGACTATGTGCTGGAGCGCCAGAAGGACGACCCCAACCGCCAGGCCCACGAGCTCGGCCTGGAAGCGTACGAGATAGACAAGCCGCTGATCGATCAGATCTACCTGGCGGGCACGACGGGGCGGGGCGGGGGCACCGATCAATCGCGGGCCGCCGTCGATGCCGGCCTGAAGTATTTCCTGGAATATCTGGCTGACGCGATCACCCCGACGGACATCGATGCAAGCGACGAGTTCCTCGCGTCGCTGAAGACTGAATGCGGGCGGCTGGCGGCCCTGCTGAAGCTTCGGTTCACGCTGGCCGCGTTTGCCAAGGCCGAGGATTCCGCGGTGAACCTTGTGGGCGAGAAGCAGCCCGCCATGGCCGAGCCGGCCGACCTCGACGACCTCCACAGGAAGATCGATTCGCTGTCGGGTGCACTCGGCAAGCTGATGGCCAATGTACCGGAAGAGGCCGCGCTGGGAGATGATTCCCTCGGGGTGGCGTTCGACCGGGCGAAAACGAAAGTGATCGATCTGTACCGGCAGGAGATCCTCGATGCACTCACGCCGCACTGCCTGGCGATGATTGGCGAGGGAGCCGCAGCACCCACCACGCTTGACGCATCCAAGGGGCTGCTGGCGAAGCTCACGGCCATCAACCCGGGCGGCCTCGACGCGAGCAGCAAGATGTTCCGCCAGGCAGGCGTGAGTATCCTCGGCAGGATCTGCACGAGCCTGGAACGCTATCCCGATTCGGCGAGCGAAGAGCTGAAGAAGCTGGACGAGCAACTGCTGGAGCGCATCACCGGCAAGGCAGAGGAGCGGAACGAGCTGATCATGAGGCTGCGCGAGCGCCGCGACAACGCCCCGCGCCTGGCGGCTCAGCTCGACCAGCACAAGCTCCTGCCCGCAATCCAGGGCAAGCCGCGAGCTTGCACTATTCGCGCCCTGATGTACGTGGTCGTCCAGTCGCAGATCGAGCAGCCGGACGGCGAGAAGGAGGCCATCCGCGCGTGGGAAGGCCTCTCCAAGAGGGAGATGGAAGACCAGATTGCGAAGATCAAGAACGACAAGGCGTGGGCGGAAGACATAATCGAGCGAGCGATGGCCCTCGCCCCGAAGCGGGCCGGAATGCAAGAAGCGGCCACATACTCCAAGCGGCTGCTCGCCCTCGAGAAGAAACGCCGGCTGCACGAGTCCGTCAGCCTTCTGCTGACGCGCTCGGCACCGCAAACGGCGGAGCAGGTAGGTGCCATAGTGGCCGATGCTGCCGCGAAAATCGTGCCCGAGCGGCCCAAGCCCAAGATCGCCATGACCAAGATGACCGGCGGCTTCGAACGCAAGTATGATCCCGATGGAGTGAAAATGATCCTGCCCGCCTACGACGTGCTTGCCTCGGTGTTGAAGGACACCACGATCGACCTGGTCGATCGGCCGAAGCTGAGCGCGAAACTCGACGAGGTGGTGCGCGCCCGCGACGCGTATCTTTCCGCCTACCGCAAGTACTGGATGGAGACGTTGTTTGGCGATGTGGAGATCAAGCTCGATACGTGGGCTGAGTGCCGCGACGGCTTCTCGCGGCCCGCCTTCGAGATCTTCCGCGATCTCAACAAGCTCAGCTCGGAGGCGAACAAGGCATTGGAGGCGATCGGGATGGTAGCCGTCTACAAAGCGCCCGACTCCACTGTTATTGACGCCTGCGACAAGGTGCTCAGCAACTGGTCGAAACTCAGCAGCGATCCGGTGGAAGCCAGAAGGAAGGCCCTTGCCAGCGTGGACTTCCGTCGCGGATACATGCCGTTCTCGCGGCGGGGCCAGGAGGATTTCACGTTGCTCTACTGGAACGCCCTCACACAGAAAGCGCTGGACGTGCTGGCGCAGGACGCCGGCAAGAGTTGCACCGAAATATTTCAGTCGCTGAAGCAACTGAGCAGGTTCCCGCTGGACAGGCCTCGCGCCGGGGAAACGGCATTGACCGCTGACGACATAGACAAGATACGCCCGCTGCTTGCCAAACTGAAGCAGGATGACGTGAAGCTCGAAGAAGGCGATCCTCGAATCCCGCTGCTGGACGCGATCTCGGGCAAGAAGCGGGCGTGGCTGGCGAATGCCGAGATTCTGATCTCGCTGCTGCCGCGCGAGGGCGACCCGCCGACCGCGGCCAAGATACTCGTCGATGTCGAGAAGAGCCAGGATATCGCCAGCCAATGGCCCGTTGTGCAGATGCAGCAGGGCCGCGACCGCAACCGCAACAAGGCGGCAGACACCCGCAACGCTAGGAAGAACCCGGAACTGGGCGACATGAAGTTCCCGAGCGACGAGGCGTCGTTCAGGTTCTATACGCACAGCGACCTTCCGGAAGAAAACATGCTATCCATCGTCGTGCCGGGTCCCTGGTCGTGCCTGCTCCTGCTGCACCCCGGGGAGGTGCAGGGGTGCTCGTGGAAGTTCCTAGACGTATCGTCTGACGGAAAGTTGTGGACCGTGAGTATGAGCATAAAGGACAGCAAGGATGCCAACCGCGTGTTCGCACTGCAAGTGAAGTTCGACAAAGCGCTCCCCAAGCTGAGCGACTGGCCTTCGGACGACGACCTCAGCCCGTAGCCCCGGGGTAAGAAGATGAGCGACAGATCGCGTAAGAAACCTCCCACGGATAACAGGACGCCGCAGGTATTTCTGAGTGCGTTCGGCAAGCATCCCGGCTGGGGCGATCACATGGACGACATCGGCCTGGAGACGGAGGAGCTGGTCGAACTCAAGCGCATCCTGTACATGCAGGGGATCCGCGGCAACGTTGACGCCGGCGCGTGGGAGTCGATCGATCCCCTCCAGCGGCTCAACGGCTTCAAGCACCTGTTCGTGTGGAAGCACGGTAGCGAACTGGTCGTCGGCCGGATGTGGTCGTCGCGAGATTCGAAAGGCCGCGCGCAGTACCCGATGATCGTGTGCGCCCACTGTGTGGGGCTGCCGCTGCGGTGGTCTGTGCAGAACGTCTTCGCTCAGCTAGAGGCGATCGAAACGCGCTGCATCCAGACGACCTCGGCGGAGGATGTGACATCCATCATCGATGAGGGTCGCCGGGAACTGCGGCGGCTGGTCGAGCGGAGCAAGCCGTCGCCGTCGGCGATCGATCCGTTCCCTTACGCGATCAGCAGGCTGGCTGACCGGCCCGAGATCGGCCCCGGCCACCAGGGAATCCACCGCATCCTCTACCAGATCGACCGGGAGATGGCTGCTTACAAGACCGGTCGGAACGGCGGCGGGGCTGCGGAGGGGCAGGCCCGCCAAATCCGCGTGCCCGCGTGCTTCGAGTCGCCCGTCGATTCCGCTTCCTGCTGGATCGAGTTCATTGGCGGCCTGATCGACAGCTCGATCCCTTTGCTCGTATTCCTGCCGATCGGCGAATCGTGGCTCGATATTCTCGTTGGCTGGCCTGGCCAGCAGCAGTTGTATTGCATGCGGGCGTCGAACAAGGCGATTCCGCTGACCAGCGACGTGCCCTACGACCTTGACGGCGAGTTCGTCCAACGGGTTGAGCGGAAGATTGAGGATGCACGTTACGGATCGGCGGAGGCCAAAGGCGCTAAGTCGAAGGCGGCCAAGCCTGCTGCAGCCGCAGAGGGGACGCACGGGAAGTCCTCGGCGGTGCCGCGAGCCAATCGGGGCGCTGTGGGAGTGTTCAGGAGAAGTCTGCTGCTGCAGATCTTGCTGCTTATCGTGGCTCTGATTGTCCTCATTCTGGTGCTCGTGTTGGTCATGGGCCACGAATCTCGCAGAGTACTTTCAAGTGTACTTCCAGAAGAAGGCGCAGGAGCAACCGCGGGCCAGTCAGCTTCTATGCCCATACGATCAGCCCTGGGAGAAACGGTGTGGCTAGATCGGGATGGCGGGGGAGCACCCGGAGCGTGTAACCGTGGAGGCCGCTCCTGCGACAGGCCACGGCGCTTGCCTGATAGAGGTAGCGCCCTTCCCCATCAGGCCCGACGAGCTGCATCGGCGTGGAATCTGCTTCTACGATCTCCCCGGCGGCATCTACATTGCCCATGTAGAGCTGAACCGCTACGTCGTCCGGGGTGAGGTTCCCCAGACACACCTGTGCCCGGACACGAAACTCGGCGCCGACCTGGACTTCGGTGAGCTTGTCAGCCCTTGCCGCCTCGATGCGGACACGAGACCAGTTCGCCTGCAGCCGGGTCTTCCACGCCGCCAGGTCCTTGGCGCGGGCCATCCCGCCAACCGTGAGCTCACGGTAGTGAGCGGCTGCCGGCAGGTAACAGCGCTGGGTATATTCCCCCACCATGCGATGTGTGTTGAAGAAGCGGCACAAGGTCTGGATGGATGCCCTCATGCGGGCGATCCAGTGGCGGGGCAACCCGTCGCCGCCCCGATCGTAGAAGATGGGAACCACTTCCTGCTCAAGCAAACCATACAGAGCTTCGGCCTCCACCTGGTCCTGATAGCTGCGGTTGTCGTACGTCTCCCGCCGCCCGATGGCCCAGCCCACTTCGGGCTGATAGGCCTCGTCCCACCATCCGTCCAGGATGCTGAGGTTTAAGACGCCGTTCGCTGTGGCCTTCATGCCGCTGGTGCCGCTGGCCTCCTGCAAGCGAAGCGGCGTGTTGAGCCATACGTCGGCTCCCTGCACAAGGTAGCGCGCTACGGCCATGTCGTAGTCGTCGAGGAAGACCAGCCGCCGCCGGAACGCATCTTGGCGCGACAACTCAACAATCTGCTTGATCAGCCCCTTGCCCGGATCATCGCGAGGATGAGCTTTGCCGGCAAAGATGATCTGCACCGGACGGGCCGGATCGTTGAGGATGCGCGCCAGACGCTCGAGGTCGCTCAACAGCAGTGTTGCCCGTTTGTATGTCGCAAATCGGCGCGCAAAGCCGATTGTGAGGGCCTCCGGGTCGAGCACCTCGTCGGCGGCATCCAGCGCAGTCTGCGAAGCGCCATGCCGCTGCAACTGGCTGCGCAGGCGGCGGCGGCTGAATGCTACCAGCCGTTCTCGCCGGCGCTCGTGGGTCCGCCACAGTTCTTCGGCGGCGATGCGGTCAGCCCGCTGCCACACCGTCTGGTCGGCCAGCTCCTCGCGCCAGCGCGGTCCAAGGTAGCGGTCGTATAGTTCCTTCATCTCGCGAGAGATCCACGACTGGAAGTGAACACCGTTGGTCACGTGAGCGATGGGGATTTCGTCCCTTGGAACTGCCGGCCAAAGCGCCTGCCACATTCGGCGGCTGACCTGAGCATGAAGCCGGCTCACTCCGTTGCTGTGTGCGGCCAGATGAAGAGCGAGGATAGTCATGCAGAAGGTTTCACGATCGTCACACGAGTTTCGCCTCCCCAGAGCCAGGAAATCCTGACGAGAGAGGCCAAAGGCGCGGGCATAGCCGGCCAGGTAGCGGTCCACGAGCTCGGGCGGGAAGTAGTCCTGTCCGGCTGTGACGGAAGTGTGCGTCGTGAAAACCAATCCGGCCGATGCTGCCTCTCGTGCTTCGGCAAACGCGAGCCCGTGGGTTTCCATCAGCCGGCGGATTTGTTCCAGAGCCAGAAAGGCGGAGTGTCCCTCATTCATATGGTAGACGGTCGGTTCCATGCTCAAGGCCTCCAGCGCACGGTAGCCGCCAATGCCCAGCAGCATCTCTTGCTTGATACGCATCTCGATATCGCCGCCGTACAGTTGGTCGGTGATGTCGCGATCCTCCGGCCGGTT
>DATKYA010000343.1:0-6898 GCA_035528775.1 Planctomycetota bacterium
GAAGGCGCCCGCAACCACCCCCACACGCTGCTCAGCGAGGCACTCGAGGCCTCCGCATTTCGCAAGCACCCCTACGGCCGGCCCGTCATCGGCAGCACCGACGACCTCCTGCACATGAAGCCGGCACACCTCCGCTCATACTTCCGGCGCCACTACGCCCCAAACAACACCGTGATCGTGGCCGCCGGCGATTTCGACGCCGATAAGCTCCTGCGGAAGATCGAAACCAATTGGGGCGATCTTCGGCGGCATCCCGCCGACAAGTGGGCGCCCCCCGTCGAGCCGCCGCAGCGGGCGGAACGCCGCGTATTCGTCGAGAAACCCGGCGGGGCCGCGTACGTCGAAATCCTCTGCAAAGGCCCGGCGTCCGGCCATCCCGACATCTACCCGCTGATGGTGGCCGATGCCATCCTCAGCGGCGGGAAATCGTATCTCGGCAGCAACGCCACCGGGCAGCGCACGTCGCGCCTCTACAACGCACTCGTCACCACCGGGACCGCGTCGAGCATCCATTCGTCCATTCACCCGGCGGTCGATCCGTTCGGCTTCACGCTGGGCGCCACCGCCATCGATCCCGCCCGCCGCGATCACCTCGAGCGCGTGCTGCTCGAACAGGTGGAGCGCCTCGCCGACGAGATCGTTCCCGAGCGGGAGCTTCGCAAGGCCATCACGCAACTGATGGCGTCATACGCGTACTCCATCGAGAGCGTCACCAACCTCGCCCTCGCACTCGGATTCATGGAAATGACGGAGAGCCACCGGCTGCTCAACGAGTATCCCGGGCGAATCCAGTCGGTGACGGCCGCCGACGTGCAGCGCGTTGCCCGCAAATATTTCACGCCGCGCGGCCGAACGGTCGGCTGGTTCGTTCCCACGGCGCCGTCCTACGTGCCCGAGAAGCCGGTGGATGCCGGGCCGGCGGTGTTCGCGTTCACCGGGTTCCGGCCGATGGCGCGGGTCGTCACCGAGAACGGCGCCACCGTGCTGGCGGCGGAGAATCCCATCTCGCCGAGCGTCGTCATCCACGGCAGCTTCCCCGGCGGCTCCGCGTACAACACCGCGGAAACGGCCGGGCTGGCGGGATTCACCGCGTCGTGCTCGATGCGGGGCACGCGCCGCAAGTCGCACCAGCAGATCTTTCAGGCCGTCGATTCGCTCGGAGCGTGGCTGCACGTGTCCGCCGGGCTGCACGATGTGGATTTCACCGTGAAATGCCTGGCCGAGCACTGGCCCGACCTGTTCGACCTGCTGCTCGAGATCCTGCGTCAGCCGGCGTTTCCGCCCGACCAGGTGGAGCTGGTGCGCTCGCTCATCTTCAATTTCCTGCGGCAGGTGGACGACTCGCCGCAGCATCTCGCGGGCCGCGAGCTGCACCATCTCATCTATCCGCCCGGCCACCCGTATCACAGCTATCCAATGGGATATCCTGAAACGATCTCGGCGATCGGCCGGCGCGACCTGCAGGCGTTCCACGACGCGTATTACGCCCCCGAGAAGGCGATCATCTGCATCGTCGGATCGATTGCAGCGCAGCAGGCGGCCGACCAGTTGGCGCGGGCGGTCGCCCGGTGGCGCAAGCAGCGGACCGCCCCCATCGAGCTCGACGCCTCCGCGCCGAACTCCCCCCGCCGGCAGCCGCACGTCAAGCGCATCGCCATGAAGGAGAAATCGCAGTCCGAGATCGTCCTCGGCTTCCCCGGTCCGTCGCGCACCGACGCCACCTACATGCCGATGGAGGTCCTCACGCAGATCATCGGCGGACTGGGGCTGATGGGCAGGCTCGGCCACACCATCCGCGAGAAGCAGGGGATGGCCTACTACGCCTATGCATCGTTCTCCGCCACGCCGGGCCAGTTCCCGTGGTCCGTCCATGCCGGGGTGAATCCGAAGAACGTCGACCGCGCCATCGCGAGCATCCTCAATGAGCTGAAGCGCGTGCGCGAAGCCAGCGTCTCGGAGCACGAGCTCCGCGACACCCGCGGCTTCCTCATCGGCTCGCTTCCCCTGCGCCTCGAGACCAACGACGGCCGCGCCGCCGCTCTCCACCACATCGAATACTACGGCTTGGGAGCCGATTACGTCGACCGCTACCCCCGCCTCGTCGAATCGATCTCCGCCCGGCAAATCCGCGCCGCCGCTCGCAAATGGATCGACACCAAGGGATACTCGCTGGTGGTGGCAGGACCGGAAGAAAATGAGGAATGAGGAATGGAAGAGGAAGAGAACATCGAACTGATTTCGTCCACTGGGTCCACTTCGTCCACTTCGTCCATTGCGATCACTGGACCGAGTGGACCGGGTGGACCAAGTGGACGAAGTGGACATCCGATCATCGGTCTCCGGTTTCCGCGCCCGATGCTCGGCCTTCGGTTTCGGCATTCGAAGCTCGATGTTCGATGTTGGGCGTTCGATGTTCATCTTCGTTCATCGTTCATCGTTGGTCCTTCATCCTTCATCGTTCCTCGTTTTCCCGTTGATTCCTCCCCTATCCATGCTAAAATAGAATCAGGTATCGGTTCGCCATTTTTCACCTGATTTCAGGAGACAATAGAGTGGTCGAAGAACAACCGTACAGCGAGAAGGTAATGGAACACTTCATGGAGCCGCACAACGTGGGCGAGCTCGCCGATGCCAACGGCGTCGGCACCGTGGGCAATCCCGTCTGCGGCGACATCATGAAGCTCTACATAAAAGTCGAGAACAACGTGATCGTCGATGCGAAATTCAAGACGCTCGGGTGCGGCGCCGCGATCGCGTCGTCGTCGATCCTCACCGACATGATCAAGGGCAAGACGCTCGAGGAAGTGAAGAAGGTGAGCAACGACGCCGTGGCGGAAGCCTTGGGCGGGCTCCCTGCCCGCAAGCGCCACTGCTCCGTGCTCGCCGAGGAGGCCCTCCAGAGCGCCCTCGAGGACTACTACAAGCGGCAGAACAATCCCAATGCCGCCTCACCCACCGGCCACAAGCACGAGTGCTGCCTGGCCGAAGCCGAGGACGAATCGAAGCGCTGCTGCGGCGGCTCGCCCCGGCCAAAGAACACGCCGCCCAAACACTAGCGGCCCCGCACTGATCACCTCGCAACCAGGAACATGGCCATGGCACGCAAACTTCTTGGAGAGATCCTCAGAGATCACGGCAAGGTCACGGATGAGCAGATCCGCGAGGCCCTCAACCGCCAGTTGGCCAGCGACGACGCCCTCGGCCACATCCTCTTCGACATGGGCCTCGTCACCGAGAGCGACGTCTCGGCGGCATGGAGCGAGCAGCTCGCCGCGGAAATCGTCGATCTGTCCGAGATCAGCGTCTCCCCCGACTTGCTGAAGAAGCTGCCGCGGGCCATCGCGGAGAAGTACAACGTTTTCCCCGTCAAGGCCGAGGCGGGTGCCGTCTCGCTCGCGATGTCCGACCCGCTGGACGATTCGGCGCTCGACGAGCTCGCCGGGCTTTTCTTGATGGAGATCCGGCCCGTAGTCAGCTCAGCCCTCGGCATCGCACAGGCCATCGAGAAGCACTATGCGATGATGCGATGATGCGATGATGAGATGATGGAAGTGCTGCTCTGCCTCTCTTCATCCCATTCATCCCATTCATCCCTGTTAAATCCTCTTCTCTTCCTCTTCATCCTGTTCATCCTGTTAAACTCCTCTTCTCTTCATCATGGGTTCACCACCACCTTGATCGCATTCGCCTTGTCTTCCGCTGCCGTGCGAACGGCCTTTTCGATCTGCTTCAGCGGGAACCGGTGGGAGATCAACGTGTCTGCGTCGATCCGGCCGAGCTTGATCAATTCGAGCGCCATCGGGAAATAGAGTGCCGGCGAGGCGAATGACGCCCGGAGCTGCAGCTTCTTGAAGTGGAAGTCGTTCGCGTCGAACGAGATGGCCGCCCCCTCGCCGTATTCGATGCCGATGTAGGCGATCACGGCCCCTTTCGCAGCGATTTTGATCGCCGACTGCAGCGTCCGGGGCGGCGCCGTATCCAGGATTTTCGTGATCCGCGTACCAAACTCGCATTCTTCCAGCGGCGTCTTGTCGACGTGGATCAGCTCGTCGGCCCCGAATTTCCTGCCCGCTCGCATGCGGGCCTTCGAGTGGCTGTTTCCCGCCAGGAAGACCGTGCCCGCCGTGCGGCTGCGTGCCAGCGCCAGCGCCATCAGCCCGATCGGCCCCGGCCCGATCACCAGCACGTTGTCGTCGAGCTCGATCTCCGCCGTCTTGACGAGATCGATTGCCACCCCCAGGGGCTCCGCCAGCGATGCCGCGTCGAAATCCAGCCCGGTGAACGGCACTACGCACTCGATCGGTGCGAGCATCTTTTCCGAGAACCCCATCGCCGGCTTCCCCCAGAAATGAGGCGCGCCCGAGCACAAGTCCACCCGGCCGTTCCGGCATATCGAGCAGCTCCTGCAAAACGACGAACTCTCCAGCGCCACGCGTTCGCCCGGCTTCACCTCAGACACGCCCGGCCCGACCTCCTCGATCACGCCGGCGATTTCGTGGCCGAACGGCTGCCAATCCGTCGCCTGCAAGCCCGCGATGTGCACGGCATCGGTGCCGCACACGCCACAGGTCTTCACGGTCAGCAGCACCTGCCCCCGGCGAGGCTTGGGCAGCCGGACGTCGCGCAGCTCGAATTGATACGGTGCCTTCACGTACGCGGATTTCATGGCTCGTACTCCTCAATGGCGATTGACCGTTCATCGTGGGAATCCACCCGCATTGGGCAACGATTCTACCAGAAGAGCCGGACGTTTCCAAGGGATGATGATGGGACGAAGGGATGAAGAGATGAAGGGATGATAGGGATGAAGGGAAAGAGAAGAGAAGACGACCATTGAGCATCCAACATCGAAAATCGAAGGGCGGCCAAGCCGAGTTCGTCCACTTCGTCCACTTGGTCCACTGGGTCCACCGGGTCCACCGGGATCAGTGGACGAAGTGGACCAAGTGGACGAAGTGGACCCAGTGGACATCCGCTGTCCGATGCCCGGCGTTCGATCTTCGGTGTTCAATGTTCTCCTTCTCCCATCATCCCATCATCCCATCATCTCGCCACCACAACATGTTGTATGGCCGGCCTCCGAAAAAACAGGCAAATCATTGAATTTTTCCTATTGACAATTCCACCGATTCGGATAAAATCTGATGAGTCTGTATTGTTGCCACTCCAAAGCACCTCAGGAGGTATAAAACGTGGTCAGGCGTTCTTTCGACAGAAGCCCGCAATCGGGCGTACCGGCAATGGCCATCATGGTCGTGCTGTTCGTGTTTGCTTTCGCCTTGATGGTGTATTCCTTCATAAGCTGGCGGACCGCCGACAAGAAGATCTACGCGGGCTACCAGCGCGACAGCGGCAGCCCATCCGTGTACGAGAAGATCGAGCAGGAAGGAACCGATTTCAAGGGCTATATCGCCCGGCTTGAAGACAAGGACAACGAGCTGCGCAAGGCCAATCTTAAAATCGACAAGCTCAACGACGTCATCGGCATCGAGTATTTGGACCGCTTCGAAGACAAGCTCGCTTCCCTCAAGGCCAAGCTCGAGCAGATGTACAAGAACGAAGCCGACGATGACAACCTCGTGGTGCTCATCCGCCGGCTCCAGCAGTACGCCGACAACCTCGAAGAGCAGCTCAGCGTGGCAAAGGACGAGAAGAAGAAAGCGGTTGCCTCCCTCGAGGAAGCACGCAACCAGCTCGCAACCGAGAGCGAGCAGTACAAGGCCCGGGCCGAAACCTTCCAGACCGAGCTCACCAGGAAAAACCAGGAGCTCAACGAAACCCGAGCATCCCTCGAATCGAAGATCAGCGAGCTCCAGAGCAAGATTTTCGACGCCAACTCGCAAGCCGAGAAAGAGCGCGAAAAGAGCAGAAGGGAACTCGTCGACGTTTCCCGCGAGTTTGACCGCATCAGGAAAGCTCTGGAAGAAGTCCAGCGCAAGAAGGTCGGCGGAGCTGACTTCGACAAGGATTCCGCGGAGCCTGGCGGAGTGGTCCTTTACGTCGACAAGACCGGCGACGCCTGCATGGTCGATATCGGCCAGAAGCACGGTGCAAAGGTCGGCCTCCAGTTCGTCATCTACGAAACCGGCCCCGGCGGCAAGCGCATCGAGAAAGGCATCATCGAACTCAAGAAAATCTACCCCGACTTCAGCTACGCCGGCATCCTCTCCCTCAAGGATGAACTCAATCCCATCCTCCGCGACGACGTCGCCATCAGCCCCATCTTCAGGCGCGGCGCTCCCAATGTCTTCGTTCTCGAGAGCGACATCGACCGCGTCGAGAAGGGCGTCCTGAAGCAGAAGATCGAGAAGTTCGGCAACAAGGTGGTCGACAGCGTGACGGCCGACACCGACTTCGTGGTGATCAAGGATAACCCCGGCCAGATGGCCCAGGAAGCCGGAAAGTGGGGCGTGCGTGTCATCCGCGTCAGCGACATCACCAAGGTCCTTGGCGACAACTAGCACCCGCACGCTCGCCCGCAGTTCTCGGAACCGGATGCCACAGCGGCATCCGGTTCTTCTTCGCCCCCGTCGTCATATACGCACAAAGGCAATGAAAAATGCTTTCTGTGCTGGACATTGCTCCAATTACAGGCTATAATTGGGTAGGGGATCAGCCTATAATTGGGGATCAGGCTATAATTGGGTAGGGGATCAGCTTTCGACTTCATGTGGAACCATTGCGTGAGACAAACGCCTCTTCTTGCCATCTTCCTGCTGCTGCCTTCGCTCTCCCTCGCGGTACCGACCGTCGAGCTGACGGGCCTCCCTGCGTCCGGCCCCATCTCGGGGCTCTACACCGGCATCGTGGCCATCGTCACCTCCGACCTCCCCATCGGCCGCGTCGAGTTCTACCTCAATTACCGCCTCTACCACACCGAGATCTACCCGCCCTACTC
>DATKYA010000344.1:0-8423 GCA_035528775.1 Planctomycetota bacterium
GCGGCGCCTGCTGGAAAGCAAGAGCCGGACGACCGCATGGAAGCAGTACGCAATCGTTGCCCTGCGCGCGCTCGCCCTGGCCGCACTCGCCTTCGCCTTCCTGCATCCGTTCACGCAGTGGCGGGCGCCCGGCGGCGGAGCCTTTCCGAAGGCGCCGCGCGGCACGCATCGGTTCATCTTGCTCGACGTGTCGAACAGCATGGACGCCGCGTGCGGCAGCGGCTCCTGTTTCGACGCCGCAATGAGCCTCTGCCGCAAGACGCTGGCCGCCGCCACTGCACCCGGGCGGATCGACATCCTCCCGCTCGACGGCCGCGACGAGCCTTTCACATTCGCCTCGCCGCCGATCCGGCAGGACAACATCGAATCGTTCATTGCTCGCCTCAGCCGCGGGCACGGCCCGGCCGATCTCGAGAAAGGCCTCCAGTGGGCCGTCATCGCGCTGCGGGCCACGCCCTACGAACGCAGGGAGCTGTACGTGCTCTCCGATCTCAGCGCTGCCGACCTCGATCCGCCGGAGCGGTTCGCCTGCCTCTTCCGCACGCTCCGAGCGATGGGCGTGAAAACGCACGCGCTGCGCTACGCCAACCCCGACGCCTGCAACTTCGGCCTGCACGAACTGTCGCCGCAGATGGACGTGCTCCTCGCCGGCCAGCCCACCATCTTCTACATCACGATCGGCTGCTACCCCGGGCGGACACCGTCCGCCCCTACCGATGCGTGGCCCGGGCGGACACTGGCGGAGTCCGCTCCGCACACCACTACAGCCGCGGCAGACGCCAAAGCCGAAACGTGGCTCGCCATCCGCGACGAAAGCGGCAACACGCTGTTCGAGGACACGCTCGCCCTCGCACCGGGCCGCAAGACACTCCAGGTGCCGCTCGTACTGCCGGCCGGCGATCACGTCCTCACCGCATCGCTGAAGGACGACGACTACCTGCCCGACAACGTGCTCACCCGCAGCTTCCACGTGGCGGGCAGCCTGCGCGTCGTCGTGCTGCAGGACATCAATCTCAGCGACGGCTTGGCCAACCCACGCGAGTGGGTGAAGTACGCCCTGGGGATCGATGCGGGGGTCGACGCCGCCCCCCTGATCGACGGCGTCCGCCCCATCGACGTCGACAACGGCAGCCACGGCCGATCGACGAACGCCGCGACCGCTTCGGTCGACGCGACCAGTGTCGCAGCACGCTATCGCTGCACCGCTGATTTCGTGAACCCAGCGCAGATCGGCCCCGGCATCTTCGAAGATCGCGATGCGGCCATCTTCCTCGACGTCGACAGGCTGCCGCCGGATGGCATCGACGCGGCACGCCGCTACGCCGCCCGGGGCGGGACGCTTCTGCTGGCTCCCGGGCCGGCCGCCGATGCGGCGCGGTTCAGCGAGACCTTCGCCAGCATCTCCCCGGCGCGGATCATGCCGCCAGCGGCAGGAAATCTCGATCCCGACGTCTACGAAAACCCGGTGCTGGAGAAAGCCGACAACCTCGTGCTGATGGAGCTTGAGTCGCCCGAGCACGGCAACATCGGCACCGGCCGGTTCTACCGCCATTACCGCGTTGAACCGGGCGACGTGGCGGAGGGCACCGACGTGCTGTTCTCCCTCACCGGCGGCTCGCCGCTATGCCTGTATCGCCCGATCGGGCGGGGCGGCTGCCTGCTGTGGACGGCCGGCCTTGGCATGGACTGGCACTCGATGGTCGTGCATCCCGCATATCCGGTCTTCTTCGCGCGGATGCTGAATCTCGCGGCCGACAGGCGCCGCTTCCCCCGCAACATCCAGCCCGGCCAGCCGATCATCGCCGAGGTCGATGCCGCCGAGTGCGCGATCATCGAACCCGGCGGAGCGAAGGTCGCCGTCCACGCGTCCGGGCAGGCGGGCACGCACGTCGTCCGGTACGATCACACCGACGCGCCGGGCGTCTACCTGCTGCTGACGAATCCCGACGACTCGACGCAGGGGCTGCGCTATGTTGTCCGTGACGACCGCCGCGAATCGGACTACCGGCCCCTCGACCCCGATGGCCTGCGGACGCTTGAGCGGCTGATGGGATCGCGGCTGTGCCGATCGGAGCAACAGCTCGCCGCCGCCGTGGGGCAGGACTATCCGGGGCGGCAGCTCATGCCGCATGCCGCGGCTATGCTGCTCGGCCTGCTGCTGTTTGAAGCCGGCCTGGCCAGGAGGTGGTTCGCGTGAAGCATCTCGTTGCTACCGCGTGGGCTTTGCACGGCGAGTCCGGCGTGCCGTTCTGGCTGGTGCTGCCGCTGGCGGCCGTAGCGGCTTACCTGCTCGTGCGGTGGATTCGGCAGGAGCGCCGCAAGGCGTGCGTCGCGTCGCGGTTGCTGCCGTACACCGGCTCCATTCTGCTGGTGATGGCGGCCTGGCTCCTGTGGAAGCCGGCCCTCGTGCGGATCGACACCTGGGAGCATCCTTCCGAAGTGGTGGCATTGGTGGACGATTCGAGGAGTATGGACGTGCCGCTGGTGGCCGATGATCTTTCCGCGAAGCTCGATGCACTCGAGCTGTGGGAGCCGGAGGCCGTGAACGGCCGGCGAGCCGCCGCGCGCGATCTCGCCAGGAGCCTGCACGAGTTCGCCGAGCGTGCCGGCGGGATGCGGGCTGCCCTGCGCACCGCGCTGGACGACGTCGAGCAGGGAATGCCGCCGGGCGCCGATGCCGGCAAAATGCTCGCCGACCACCTGGCGCGGCTGAGGCAGTTCCGCGAGCAGGTCTATCGCGCGGCCGACGCCGTGCGTGACGACGCAACCAGCATGAACGGCGAGGGCAAGCCCATGCCGCCTGGTGTCCAGGAGCCGCTGGCCGCAATGCTCGACGCCCTCTCCCGGCTGACCCGAATCCCTGATTCATTCGCGAGCGAAGACCTGGCTGCCCGCCTTGGTGCAATCGAGGAGATCGCCGCGCGTGCCGAGGCGCTGTCCGAGCCGCTCGGTAATCTGCAGGCCGTCCTAGACGCGGAATTCCTGGCCAAACACAGAGGCGAGCTCGAGCCGCGCCTCCGGGAGATCACGCGGATGACCCGCCTGGACGCCGCGCGTCGTCTCGCCGGCGCGCTGCCCGCCGCCCGCGTGGTGCCTGCGTCGGAACGCGGGATCGGCCGCGGTCAGACCGACCTCCACCGCGCCATCTCGGATCTGCTCGACGCCCGCGAAACGCACTCGATATCCGACCTCGTGATCTTCTCCGACGGCGGCCAGAACGCCCCGTGGAACCCCGAGCTCCCTGCCCGCCTCAGGAAGTCCTGCCTCAGGGTCACGGTGGTCGGCACCGGTTACCCCCAGCCGCACGACGACCTCGCCATCCTCGATTGGCGCGTCCCGGGGATTCTCCGAGCGAAGCAGCCGGCGGCCCTGCGCGTCCTCCTGAAGACCCGTAGGGGCGCATCGCACCTGCCCTCCGACGGTAGGGGCGGACGCGGATTCCGATCCGACTGCGTCACGCCCGAACAGTCCTCGCCCGAGCCGATAACCGTTGCCTTCACCGTGGCCGGCGAACAGGCGGAGGGCTGGGCAATTCCAGCGGAGCGCGCGACCGAGCAGTGGATCGACATCCCCTTCACCGCGCCCGATACTGACGGCGGCAGCAACCGCGCCTGCATGGCAACGATCCAGATCAAGACACCGAACGCCAACACCGACAACGACCGCGTGGCCTTCCTCATGAACGTGGTGAAGACGACACCGAAGGCCCTCCTGATTGCGTACGAGCCTGATTGGGACACCACCTACGTTTACCTGGCGATGCTCGCTTGCGGGCTGGACGCCCAGCAGATCCACTACGGCCTCAGCAAGGATCCGCCCCGCCGCGGCGGCACGCGGCATGCCATCCCGAAGACCGCCAGCCAGTGGAGCCGCTACCGTGCGGTGGTGCTGCGCGGTGCCGCGTTCCGAGGCTTCAACGCCGACGACGCCCGGGCGCTGTTCGACTACGTGACCGTGCAGGGCGGTTCGCTGGTCGTGTTCGCGAACGGCGGCGAATCCTATCTCGCAGTGCTCGCCGGCCTCTTCGGATGGAATCAGCCTCCGACGAAGCCCATCGACACGCCGCTCGCCCTGGCGCCGGAGGCCATGCACCTGCCCGTGATGCGGCTGAGCACCGACGGCCCCGCGTCGGCCCGCCTCCTCGCCGGGTTGGGCCCGTGCAGCGGGCAGACCGTCCCGCGGCAGCACGTGCCATTGCTGTGCACGCCCGACGGCCAGCCGCTCCTGTCTCTCGGATTCTACGGCCGCGGCAAGGTGTATTTGTGCGGCATCCGCGACCTGCACCGGCTATCGGAATACGCGAACGCCGAGATCGTCGCGCGGCTCCTCGAGCAACTCATGGCCGACGCCGCCACGCCGATGTTCGCCGATGATGGCGAGCAACTCGCCGTCTACTCCGGGAAACTCGCGCCCATCGGCAATCCCGGGCTGGAGCGGATCCATTACGAGTTCGACGAGGACTTCCTGAAAGACCTGGCGCGGGAGTCGGGCGGCTCCTACGCAACCCTCCAGCAGGCGCGCGAGAAGCTGCCCGCGCTGAAACCCGAGCCGTGGCGAAGCTCCACCGCGAGCAGGTACGTGCTCGCCGACCACTGGGTGTTGCTCGTGTTGCTGGCGTTCACCGGCTCGGCTCATTGGGTGCTCCGCAAGCTCGCGGGGCTGGCCATCTGAGGATTGCACGTGAAACGGCGATGTTCGAAAATCCCAAGGCGTCTTCCGCAGGAACTAACGACGGTGCTGCGCCGGTACCGCCGAGCCGTGCTCCTCCGGCAGACGCTCCTGCGAACGAGCCAGGCCGTTGCCTGTGCCGGAGCGATCGTCGTCGCGTCGTGCGCGTTCGACCGGCTGGTCGACGTGCCCGGCGGCTGGCGTGCGCCGCTGCCGTGGCTGACTCTCGCCGTGCTGTGCGGGCTGCTGGCCTGCGCCATGGCCGTGCTGGTACGGCCGCCGGATTACGACGCAATCGCCCACGAGCTCGACCGGCTGTCGGGCGACCGGCGCGACCACCTGCGCACGGTTCTCGACCTCAGCCGGGGTGCTGATTCCGAAAACTTCTTCGCCCGGGCATCGTGCGAATCGGCATCGGCGCGGTGGCATGGGATAGCAACTTGCCGGCTCGTGCCGACGCGCGGAGCGGCGCAGTGGGCCGCCGCCTGCGTGGCCGGCATGGCGATCGCTGCGGCGGTGTGGCACGTCCCGAGCGTCCGCGCACGGCTGCTATGGACGCGATTCTGCGACCCACTCGGCAACTACATGCGGCCGACCGCCACGTGGTTCGAGATCGACGCGCTGACATCGGGGCCGTTCCGCAGCGGCGACGAGCTTGCCATCCGCGCCCATCTCGCCGGGCGGCCCGTCGCGTCGCCATCGCCGCTGATCAGCATCGCATACGACGACGGCACCACCGTCACCCGCCGGCTCGACCGCGACAACACGGGCATGCACGCGATCGTCCTCAGGCAGTTGCAGCGCAGCTTCCGCTGGCACCTCTGCATGGGGCCGGTCCGCAGCGCAATGTTCTCCGTGCCGGTCCTCCCGCGGCCGACCGTGACCGGGATAACCGTCACCTGCACGTATCCCCGGTATTCGCGCATCAAGGACACCACCGAGGAACTCCATGGCCGCACCATCGCCGTGCTCGCCGGAACCAAGGTGAAGCTGAAGATCCGCAGCAACGTGGACCTCGCCCGGGCCGAAGGCGCCACCGACGACGACGTGTTCCGTTTCCGCATCGCACGGGCCAACCCCAGGGAAGCCGTGCTGTACCAGACCGTGAACGAGAACCGCAGGATGAAAATCACGCTGACCTCGGCCGATGGCGTCGAGAGCAAGCACGAGCTTCCCATCGCCTTCAGGGCGATTGCCGACAACCCGCCATCGGTGAGCATCCTGAACGATCTCGACGGGAAGTCGTTCTTCCTCACCGACGTGGTGGAGATCGCGTATCGTGCCCAGGACGACCTCGGGCTTGCCGCCCTCTACGTGAAGTCCGTGCCGGACGATCCCCGGCAGGCGCGCGATCCCGCGATCGTCAGCATCGACCTGCCCCGGTTCGGCGCCGCCTCCGCCGAAGGCACGGCGCGAATACCGGTCGCCGAGCTGTACAGGAGCGGGGGACGCTTCCTCCGCGTGAGCCTGCAGGCGAATGACACGAAGGACCAGGACGGCCTCTCGCCGGTCGTCACGCTCACTATCGCGTCAGACTCGTTCGACCGCCAGCTCCGCTTCCTGCTCAGGTCCTACACGGGCCGGCCGAATTCCCGCGAGAACGACAACGGGCTGAACTCGCTGCAAACGCACGAGCAGCGGCTGATGAACCTGAAAAATGCTCGCAACAGGATCACCATCCTTGCCGATGCACTGGAGCCGAGCCAGCCGCCGAGGCAGAACCAGAAGGACCTCGTCGAGCAGGTGCGCAGAATGATCGCCTCCCTGCGGCTGCCCTTCCACTACGGCACGCCGTGGTTCACCGACTTCCAGAGCGCGTCGCTGCTGCCGCGGTTCCGCGAGATGGGCGAGTACGCCAATTTCTGGTCGTACCTGGCGTTCTCGCCGGACAGCCTTGTCCGGCAGTTCGAGACGGCGCTGACGGCGCCCGATCCCAAGGCTTCGCTCCAGCGGCTCGCCGCCGAGCTTGACGCGACCGATGCAGGGGCGGACGGCGGGCGCCCAGCATTGCCGAACGTGCCGGATGCAGGGGCGGACGCGGATTCCGATCCGACTGCGTCACGCCCCAGGGGCACACGCCGTGTGCCCCTACATGCGACGATCGAGCTGGAATCGAGGGTCACCGCGCGCGTCGTCGAAGACCATCGCCAGGTTGTCCGCGAGCTGACCGGCTACCTCGCGAGCGTTGCCGAGCATGAGTTGACCGCCGCCATCGAGCAGGACTGGCAGGATCAGAATTTCCTCGTCAACCTCCGCTCGGCGATGAAGGAGGTGCACGGCTACATCACATCACTCCTGAAGGACGACCTCGGCGATGCTGCCATGGCGGATGCCATTGGGACAGCGGCGGCGGCCGACAGCCCTCGCGCGAACCTCGAGGCCGCAGCCCCCGCACTGCATGCGCTCGTCCCGGCGTTGCAGGCTGCCGCAGCGTCGGCTCTCCAGCAGCGGATTGCCGATGCGCCCGTGTCGCCGCAGGCGCTGCTCGAGTCCGCGCCGCTCTCGCAGGAGACGCTCCTCACGATCGCCTCGGCATTGATCCACGGTGGCGACAACTACGACACCGACGAGCTGTTCCTGTTCGAGAACGCCCTCTGCTTTCTCCACGCAGGGGCTGACGGCATCCACCCGGATCCGGTAGGGGCGGACGCGGATTCCGATCCGACTGCGTCACGCCCGGACCCGGGCACACGCCGTGTGCCCCTACGCGAACAGGCTGCCTTCAGGTTGTTCCAGGCCCTGATGCGCGCGCGTGCCAGGATCGAGAGCCTGCGGCTGGGCGTGTGCACCGGCCAGTTGCCGCCCGGAAGCCCCGAGGCCGAGGCCGGGTGGCTGGCGGTGCGTGAATCGCGCTTCGAACTGATGGAAGCCCTCGCCCTGCAAGCCGAACGCGCGGACGACGCGGCCCGCCTCGTTGCGAAGATCGCCCCATTCGCCGCGTGGCAGCCCGCCGCCGAGATTCGCACGGCCGGTTTCCTCGAATTGCTGCGCTCCTGCGAGCAGGAGTGCGAGCGCCTGGCGGTCCCCCTCGAACCCGACGTGCAGCGACTGCTCCGCACGCTCGATGCCCGCGCCGCATCCGCCGTGCCCCTCATCATAGCGTGCGCCAGGCGTCTCCGCGAAGACGCGGCCGCCGAGATCGCGTTCTTCGAGCAGAACCAGGAGAACGAGTTCGGCAATCTCGAGCCCCTCAAGGTCCGGCTGGCCGCGCTGACCACAGCCTCCCTGAAGATGCTCGATCTCGCCGAGCTGGCAGCGTTCCACGGCAGCGGCGGACAGGCCGACATCGGACGGCTCGACGCTATCTTCGCCGGACTGAGCAAGATCCTCCAGCACTTCGATCTCAAGATCGAATCGATGTTCTGGACCCATCGCTACGGCCTGCACGAGACCGAGAACGTCAAGTCGCTGTGGAGGGGCAAGGTGGCCGCCTACCAGGTTCTCGAGCGCAAGCTCGATGCCCTCCTCGAGATCGCGGGGCATTCGGGCGATGAGCTCGCCGCAGGCGCGGCGCGGAACGCCGCCGATGAGCTGCAGATCGGGAGCCTGCTGCAGGCCGAGCAGCGCCGATACCGGAACGTGCTGGCACTGGCGGACCGCATCAAGGCCACGACCGCGCAGCCGGCCGGCTTCGACGCTGACAGCGACGACGCGGTCCTCATATGGGAACAGGTCTGCTGCCTCCTTCACGTGCTGCGAGGCAGAATGCAGCAGCCGGGAGCGGAGAACGTACCAATCGTCGATGAACTGGAAAC
>DATKYA010000345.1:0-4909 GCA_035528775.1 Planctomycetota bacterium
CCGACACCGGCCAGTATAATCGGGTCCGCCAATTCCTCGTGGTTTTTCCTCGTAGCCTTCCGGTCGCCCACAGCCCCGTTCAGGGGGCTTTCCTGCGGACTGCCGAGTCCGCCGGCATCGCCGCAGGTGATAGCACCGTCCTTCAGGGCGGTGGGCTACCGGCGACAAACCTCTACACCGCCGTAAACGACGGTGCTATCACCCGGCTCGGAAGCCGGGAAATGCCCGTGAACGGGCATGAACGGACCGAAGACGCCGGATTCCGAAAACCATATTTCGTTGCCGCACCCGTATAATCTCGTCCACTCCGTCCACTTGGTCCACTTGGTCCACTGAACCGCCCCGCCTGCACCATCCTTCCCGCGAACATCGTTGATTCCGGCTCACCCTGCCACTATACTTGATTCATGATCACGATCGAACAGAGTGTTTGGCGACCTTTGAGTCCTTTGTGCCTTTGTGGTATATCCACACTCGTTTCGCTTGAGAACACGCAATGACCGAACCCAACAATCCCGATCACCACATCCCCGAGATCGTCGACAGCCTGCTGAAATCCTACGAGCACGGCGTGCTCGATCACCTCGAAACCAAGCCCATGCCGTCGCTGGAGAAGGTGACGGCGATCATCGAGGACCTGCAGGCCGTCCTGTTTCCCCTGCACTACATCCGCCGCCAGCTCGACCGCGAGAACATCACCTACTACATCGGCGACAAGGTCGACATGATCATGACGAGCCTGAGCGAGCAGATCGCCCGCAGCTTCCAGCACGAGTGCCCGGCCCCCGGCAAGCGGCACAAGCCCTGCGACCTCTGCAAGGCACGCGGCGAGGCCGAAGCCATCAGCTTCCTCCGCAAGCTGCCCGCACTGCGCGAAATGCTCGCCGGCGACGTCCAGGCCGCCTTCGACGGCGACCCCGCCGCCAAGAGCCTCGACGAGATCATCTTCTCCTATCCCGGCCTCCGGGCCGTCGTCGTCTACCGCATCGCCCACGAACTCCACCTGCAAAAGGTGCCGCTGCTGCCGAGAATCATGACGGAATACGCGCACAGCATCACCGGCGTCGACATCCACCCCGGCGCCACGATCGGCCGCAACTTCTTCATCGACCACGGCACCGGCGTGGTGATCGGCGAGACCACCGAGATCGGCAACAACGTGAAAATCTACCAGGGCGTCACCCTGGGCGCACTCAGCTTCCCCAAGGGAGACGACGGCAAGATCATTCGAAACATCAAACGGCACCCGACGATCGAAGACGACGTGACGATCTATTCCGGGGCCACCATCCTCGGCCCCAAGACCATCGGCAAGGGAGCCGTGATCGGCGGCAACGTCTGGCTCACCGGAGCACTGCCGCCCGGCACGAAAGTCGTTATCGACAGGCCCCGGCTCGTCTATGAGATTTCCGCCAGGGAAGGCGTGGCCGATTATCAGATCTGACGTAGGGACGCCCCGGCGGGGCGTCTCAAGACGTGCCACCGGCACGTCTCTACTGGAGTACCATTATGCAGAATGCAGGAAACGACGCCGCACGCGTCGCTGCCGATGCGCGAGCACGCAAGCAGACGCCCGGCGCCATCCGCGTGAACGGTATTGACGTGGGAGCCGGTGGAATCTATCCCGAGCTGGCACACAGCGTGGAGCAGCTATCCGACCTCGCCGCCGAATGCGAACGCCTCCGCGCAGAGAACCGCGAGCTCATCTACCGGGCACAGTCGCTCACCGGCGAGATGGAGCGCCTCCAGGCAGAGAACCGCGCACTCCGCGACACCTGCAAGATGCCCCCCGACTCAGCCATCTCGCTTCAGCTGGAGATCGAGCGCCTCCGCCGGGAAAACACACAGCTCCACCAGGCACTCGAAGGCATCACGCGCGACCGGTCCGAAATCCTCGCCCGCATGCCCCGAATCGACGCCATCTCGCTGGAGCGAAGCGAGCTCTGGAAAAGCCAGCGCGTCGCCATCCTCGTCGACGTCCAGAACATGTACTATTCCGCCCGCAAGATCTACGGCTCCAAGCTCTCGTTCCAGAAGCTGCTGCCCACGCTGCTGAACAACCGGCGGCTCGTGCGCGCCATCGCATACGTCGTCGAGAAGGAAGGAGCCGACCAGGAAAAATTCTACGAGGTGCTGCGCCGCACCGGATTCGAGATCAAGCGCCGCGACCTCATCGTCCGCAGCGACGGCTCCCGCAAGGGCGACTGGGACATGGGCATCGCCATCGACGCCATCTCCATGGCCGAGAAGGTCGACGTGGTCGTGCTGGTGACGGGCGACGGCGATTTCGTGGCCCTGGTGAACATGCTCAAGAGCCGCGGCGTCCGCGTCGAAGTCGCCTCCTTCCGCGAAAGCACATCCGAAAACCTCATGTACGCCGCCAACGAGCACTACCTGCTCGACCAGGAAATGCTGGTGTGAGGGGAAATGAGGAATGAGGAATGTGCGGTAGGGGCGAACCATCGTGTTCGCCCTTGCCCGATACGCCGATAACCGTCATTCGCAGGGGCGAAACCTCCGTTGAATGAGCAGCATCTCTAATCACCCGCATCGGTACGCAACCGCTCGGCGACTTGTTCCTTGTTTTCCGCCCACCAGCGGCGCCATTCCTTCTGGATGCGCTCCCAGGAATAGAACCGCATCTTCAGGCCACCGATGTTTTTGCCCGCCATCCCGACCAAGCCGCCAAGGGCGAAGTCCCGCTTCTCCTTGTTGGTCAGGTGCGCGACGAATGATTCGAAAACGTCGTCGCCGCCGATCTCGCTCATCGCGATCACTATGAATAGCGTGCGATCCCAGGAGTCGCGATCCGTCTGAGGATGGCTTTGCTGGAAAAGCCGCGCAAGCGCCGGAACTGATTCCTCGGCGCGGATCTTGCCCAGGGCCTCGCACACCTCCCTGTTCATCACCCACGATTCATCCTTCTCCAGTAATTCCAGCAGCACGGGCACGGCTTCGCGATATCTCATTGAGCCGAGAGCCTCAACGGCCAGATAGCACAGCTCAGGATCGCGAACGAGGGGCAAGATGCAGGGCGCTGCCTCTCGCAACCGAAGATTGCCGGCCGCCTCCAATACGTGCGGGGTGCGCAGCATTTCTGGCTGATGCTGCACGAGATCGCGCCAGTAGTGGAGCAGATTTTCGTCGGCACAGGTATCTTCCACGGGATACGTGGCGGCGACCAGCGCGGCCGTCCGCATTTTCTCATCCGGGGAGTTCCGCCAAAGCTCGAGCAGCAGGCTGCGCTTCTGCGGGTGCTCCGACATCGGTAATGCGAGCGCGGCGGCGCGCTGGATGTCCGGCGAGGGATCGCTGAGCATGCTGATCAGCAGATCGTTCGCGGCCTGCGGGTAATGATGGTGCTCGATTGCCCTCGCCACAGACAGCTTCACTGCCGTGGACGCTTGCATCGCCTGCTCAAAGATGATCGGCTCAGGCTTCGTGCGGAGGTGATGAGCAAGCGCGTACGCCGCGCGATCCCGCACGTGCAGCACCGGGTCTTCCAGCCCCTTAAAGAGGAGCGGCAGCGTCTTGTCATCAAGCCGAGCGCCCGCCAAGCTGCCGACAGCAGCACAGCGAACCTGCCAGTCCGGCGATTCCATGTCCCGCCGAAGCTGCGACATGCCCGCACACCCCGTGCACAAGCAAACTGTCAGCAATGCGATTGCCGTCCGATGTGGCTTCATCATTGTCACCACCGTTGATACCCGAATGGAGGCGTCAGACCTTTGATGTGTCCCCGCCAAACCGCCGTGGGGCCGGCGATTTTCTCAGCCAAAGGAGCACTGAAGCAACTGTTGATGACTACCTTGCCGAAGCGATGGTTCTGCAGATACCGAAGCGCGTGAATGATCAGCACGTCACCATGAACGAGTGTGAAGGTGCTGAGAGCTCTGGCTTCTCCATGCCCGAAATAGAGGATCCCGTAGGTATCGTTGGACATGAATATCTTCACAAGCTCGCTCATGTCCAGATTCCGAATGCAGGTCACCTTGTAGCCTTCGCGGCAAGGAGCTTCTGGGCGAAGAAAGTACCACGCGCCGATCGGGCGGGTTACCGGGCTCCATATTGCTTGGGGATATTCCAGGAGCCAATTCGCAGGGATGCCGATGGAGTTCACCAGCGGAATCAAGTCGATGGAGGCATCCCCCATGACCGTGTAAACGCGGTTCGGAATCGTGTATCGTTCGCCGAGTTTCGGCGCGGCTTCGAACACATTATTGCCGCGGATACCGCGGACCCACCGTTGGTATTCCAATGGGTCGAGCCCGGTCAGCTTTGCGAGCTGCTCCCAGGAATTCTCTTCACTGTTGACGCAAAACCAGATGGAACGATCGAGCGACGGATGCCTGATGTATCGCCATCCGCCGATAGCCTCGACGCGGTTGGCAAGATCGAGAGGGGGGATCACGTCCGTTTGCCGCGATGCGCAGCCGCAAACGAGCACCGTCAGCACCATAATGATGGCGGCAATGATATGTGGATGGCAGTGCGATGAAACGCAGGTTGTCCGTATCCCTTTCATTCCGTTTGCCCTTCATTAACCCGGCAGGCCATATCCGGGGACTTCCTCATAGGCCCCCATAGCATAGCCTTTAACGCCCATCATATTGATAAGCAAGATGATTGTTGGCGCCGCTCTGAGGGCTACATCGGGCGCATGGCTTGGTGTACTGCTTCTCGGGTCTATTGTGCCTTGACTGGTGCTCGGTCT
Organism: Planctomycetota bacterium; assembly: GCA_035528775.1. Taxonomy (GTDB): domain Bacteria; phylum Planctomycetota; class PUPC01; order JABMSA01; family JABMSA01; genus DATKYA01. Next base: position 4,715 of record DATKYA010000345.1, read on the forward strand.
CGCCCATGGGGATTCGAAACCGTCACCCCTCCGATGACGACGAACCGCACGCCCGCCAGCTTCGCCTTCACGTTCGTACGGCTGACGATCTCTGCCGTCTCCAGGTCTTTCTCGTCGACGAGCGCGCTGAGGTCGACCCGCTCCTTCACGTCGAACGGCTCGGCGGTGATCAACACGTTGGTGAGCTTGTCGATC
>DATKYA010000346.1:0-2775 GCA_035528775.1 Planctomycetota bacterium
GGGAAGCCGGCGGACGCGCCGGTCATCGGATCGGGGGTGTTCCACGCGGCGCCCGCTGCTCCACGTGAAACACTGCTCCACGCGATCCGCGAACGCCAGGCGGGGGCAGTGGCGGGCGTGGGGAAATATCACGATTTCGAGGAGCGGATCGCCGAGCGGTTCGCCGCCATCCAGCCGGTGCTGCCGGCGGAGGAGCCGGAGCTGCCGACGCGGACAATCGGCGAGTCCGCTGCCAGGCGGATGATCCTTGACCATTTTGACAAACTGACGGCCGCGCAGCGGGCGATTCTGGCCACGGTCTGCGGGGTGCAGACGGAAGACCAGATCGACGCGGCGGTGGAGAAGATCAGGAACGCGGGCTAGCGAGCGAATCGACATGTGACTTTGACACGAAGGCACGAAGAAGAAAGCGAGAAAAAACATGACACCAGATGAATCGACTGCATCCTGGAGGATGATTCCTCCCAAAGTTGGCGACCTCGTCGTCGTCACCTTGTCACGAAATTGTGGGATGCCTTTTGAACTGATTTACTGGATTGGCAGGATCGCGCGAGTGATCGAGATCGACGGCGAGCACAAGGCCAAGATCGAAAGTGTTTCACATGGCCGGCAGATCTTCGATTTCAGTTTTCTGCAGGTCATCCGCGACCCGCAGAATTTGACCGCGCCCGGGGTCACGGAACTCTGTGAGCGCTTGCAGGCGACGGAGTCGGCAGCACGCCACTTGGTTCGAGCCGCTGAGGATGCGGTCAGATCCATCTACGCGAACTGGACCAATCCTGAGCATCATTGCGCGGGCAATCGTCTGCGGATGGCAGCCGAAGAAACTACACGCTACCTCAATGGGCAAAGAGGAATCTGAAATGGGCGAGCGAATCGACGTGTGGTTTCGACACGAAGGCACGAAGAAGACAGGAGAAATCAAATGCCAAAACAAGATGCAGGAATCAGACTGAGCAATCAGGTGTTGGCCGAGCAACTCACGCGGACGTTTCCGCCTCCGCCGCTGACGATCTCGGAACTCTGCGAGCGGGCGTGGGCGACGGCGGAGGCGAAGGGATTCCATACCCTGAACAATTCGGATTATGCCTTCGCGGCCCGAGCCATGCACATTGCAGCCCATTTGAGCGAAGCGATTGAACACGATCGGCACCACGATATCAATGGCACGCTCGGCGATCTCTTCCTGGTCAGTGGCGATGCCGACCATCTGGCACGGAAGCCAGAGGTGCGTGGTGTCGAGGGCGATTCCTTTCGCGGGCGGATGATGCTGGCCGTGACGGAGATCGCGGAGGCGGTGGCCGGCTACGAACGGGGTGACCGCGACAACGTCGCGGAGGAGCTGGCCGATCTGATGATCCGCGTGGCCGATACCGCCCGCGTCGAAGGGCTGGACCTGGAGAAGGCGATCCGGGAGAAGCTCGCGAAAAACGAAAGCCGGCCGGCGATGCACGGCGGGAAGAAATGTTGAAGAGAGTGATCCACAGATTTCACAGATGACACAGATGAGGTGGAACATGGCCGAGCAAACGAAACTCGACACGGTGATCAATGACGGATTCGACGAGAAGGGCTTCGAGCATCGCCGGCGGATGGACTGCATCGTCGAATGTGTGATCTGCCACAAGGACGTGGAATGCTGGTCAGAGACGGAGGAATGGACGGAGGGAGACGATGGCAAATGGCACCACGTCGGCTACGGGCCGTCGACGGGCGAGTGCTGCCACCAGGCATACATCGATACGTGGGACGGCGGTTTTCGGATCGATTTGCGGAAGCGACGGAAGCGAACGGGGAAGGCCGCAAGCCCCAAGCCCCAAGCCGCACGCCCATCCACGGAGGCCGCATGCGAAAGCTGAAACAAATCCTGGCCGCGATGGTGGCGGACGGAAAAATCGAATCGATCTGGGAAGTCGGCCAGCGGGCCGGACTGCCCAAGACCACGTGGTTCGCCTATCTGAGCAATTCCCGCGAAATCAAACTGCGCACCTTCATGGCGGTGGAGCGCGTCGTGCGCGAGCTCGGCATCGTCGAGCCGTGGGCCGTGCTCAACGCGACGGTGGCCGACAACGACCGCACCGAGCACTACCGCACGATCCACGTGCAGGAACGCACGCACATTCACGATCAACGAGCGAAACGCGAAAGGAGAAATCTCATGCTGTCACCTGCCGCACGGGCGCACTTCGGGCTGGCCCGCGATCCGTTTTCACAGGACCTGCGCGACGTTGACGGGGTGTTTCTGGGGAGCGTGCATCGCGGCGTGTTCGACCTGCTGCTGGATGCCGCGAAGTACGAGAAATTCGCGGGCTTGATCGCACCGGTCGGATGGGGCAAGACGATCATCCGCAAGCTGCTGGTCGAGCGGCTGCACGAGCTCGGCTACCAGGTCTGCACGGTGCAGCAGCTCGACCGGGAGGAGCTGACGATCACGCGGGTGATGGATGCGCTGCTGCGCGATTTCGCGGGCAGGCGAGTCGGCAGCATGAACAGGGAGGCCGCCACGCGCGAAGTCAAGGCGATGCTCGAGGGGCTGAACGCCCAGGGCAAGCGATCGGTGCTGATGATCGACGAGGCGCACGCGCTCAATCCGTCGACCTTGCGCGGGCTGAAACGCCTGTACGAGATCGAAGACGGATTTATCAAACTGCTCGGCATCGTGCTGTTCGGCCAGCCGCAGCTCTATCGCAGGCTGGGCGGGCCGGACCTGGAGGAGGTGTCGGCGCGGGTGCAGATCGTGATGGCGTACGGGTTGGACACGACGGCCAGGCAGGG
>DATKYA010000347.1:0-3525 GCA_035528775.1 Planctomycetota bacterium
CACGAACAGGTGCTTCATGCGGGCGCCCGCAATGAACACGAGCCCGGCGAATATGGGCAGCAGAATAAGCGCCGTGCCGAGGTCCGGCTGCCGCGCGATCAACAGCGCCGGCACCAGCACGATCGCGAACGGAACCAGCAGCCCGACCAGCTCGCGGTGGCTCTCGCGGTTGGGCAGGTACCGCGCAAAGGCAATGATCACCGCGATCTTCATCATCTCCGACGGCTGCACCAGCACCGGCCCGAAATCCAGCCAGCGCCGGGAGCCATGGTGCGGCTCGGCGATCAGCAACGTGAGGATCAGCAGCACGATCCCCGTCCCGTAGATCACGTAGGCCCAGTCGATCAGCAGCTTGTAGTCGATCGAGATCATGAGGAGGAACAGGCAGGCGCCAAGCCCCGCCCACGCGAGCTGCTTCTGCGGCTCCGAGCCATCGGTGCGGGACGCGCTGTACACGAACGCCAGCCCCACCGCGAGCAGTACCACGCCCAGCAGGGCCGCCGGCCAGCTCATCCGCCTGAAGTGGACGCCCTCGAACAGCTTCATTTGTGTTCCGCCCCTCCTGCCCCGCCGAGAGGCGCCCCCGTGCCGAGCATGAAGGAATCCGGAAACGATTCGAGGATCCGCCGGACGATCGGTGCCGCCATCTCGCCGCCGTGAATGCCCTCGCTCAGGTGCTCGATCATCACGGCAAACGCGATTCGCGGCTTGTCTGCCGGCGCAAATCCCACGAACCAGCCAACGTCGTCCCAGTATGGCAGGCCCGTCTGCCGATCGACCCTGCGGCGCTGCGCCGTGCTCGTCTTGCCGGCGAGCTTGTAAGGCTTCTGCCAGTCGGCGAACACCCTGTGAGCAGTTCCCCCCTGTTCGTGGACCACGGCCGTCAACGCGTCGCACAGGCGAGCTGACGCCCCGGCCGGCAGGTGCACCGTCTGCTGCTCAATGCTGCCGCGCCCCGGGACCGGCACTTCCCGCCCCGACGCGTCCATGATCTTCTTCACAATGTGCGGCTGAACCAGCCGGCCGTCGGTGCTGAGCGCTGCCATCATGCGAGCGGCCTGCAGCGGCGTGACCAGCAGCTCGCCCTGGCCGATCGACAAGTTCGCGGTATCGCCGGGATACCAGCGCTGGCCGCGCTCCGACATCCTCCGGCTCGGCGACGGCACGTAGCCGCGATCCTCGCCGCCGAGCTCGTACGTGGTGTTGGCATCCAGGCCCAGCTTCAATGCCCATTCGTACAGGCTTTCGGCCCCCGCCTGCGTGCCAAGCTCGCAGAAGTAGACGTTGCACGAACGTTTCATCGCCTCTCGGAACGAAATCGTGCCGTGCCAGCCGCTGCACTTCGGGTGGCCGATGCGGAAGGTGCCGCCGCATGTCACCGTGATGTTGGGGTCGATTCCCTGTGCGAGCGCGGCTATCGACGTGATGGCCTTGAAGGTGGACCCGAGCGGATACGCCTTGATGGCGCGGTGCAGAAACGGCTTCTCCGGGTCGGCGGCAAGCTGCCGATAATCGCTGGAAATCGTGGCGGGATTATAGCGCGGGGAAGACGCCAGCACGAGGATCTCGCCGGTGATGGCATCGAGCACGACGGCCGCCCCGGTCCGGCCCCGCAACGCGAATTCGGCCGCTGCCTGCTGCTCCGGCATCAGCGTCAGGTACAGGTCGCAGCCGGGTTGTGAATCGATCTTGCTGAGTTGTCGGACCACCTGGCCGCGCCGCTCGCGTTCCACGAGTTCCTCGCCCCGGGAGCCGCGCAGAATCGGATCGAACCGCAGCTCGATCCCGTTCTTGCCGATCGTATCGCTGAGGAACATCCGCTTCGCACGCGAGCCGGCGTATTCGCGGCGATACTTCCGGTAGTCCTCCGGCGTGAGCTTGCCCATGTAGCCGATCACGTGGCCGGCCAGGCTGTTCAGCGGGTACCGCCGCGAACACTTCTCGACCGGGACGAACCCCCGGAAGGCATCCTCGAAGACCTCCGTCCTCAGCACCAGATCGTAGGATGCATCCGTAATCACCGGCCTCGGCTCCCAGCGGGAAGCCCTTTCGCGAAGCACGTCTTCCTCCACCTGCATCACGGCGTCAAGCAGTTCGGCCGTGCTCCGCCCGGAGGCCGTGGCCAGCTTTTCCACCCGGCCCAGGATGGTTTCCGGGACGGGGATGACGGCGACTTCGCGGCTCACCTTCTGCCGGACCCTCGAGCCTTTCCACAGCAGGCCGATCACCGGCGGAGGCGGCTGCCGCTTCACGATGGTGCCGGAATACGACAGGCTCGCCAGCCAGGCCTCACCGCTTGCCGACGGCAGCAGCGACAGGCGGATATCCTTCCGGTCCGTCACGCGGCAGCCGTCGACCTTGAATGCATCCTCGATCCGCGCGCGGAGCTCCGAGCGGGGCCGCCCGCCGTCAGTCGATACTGGCGCATCGAGTTCACCCAGCTTCACCGCGATATCGAATGCCGGCATCTCTGCTGCCATCAGCGTGCCGTCCGCCGCGAATATCCGCCCGCGATACGTCGGCAGCGACCGCCGCGACAGCAGCACATGGTTTGCATATTCCTGCCAGTACTCTCCCTGGATCACCTGCAGATAGAACAACCTCGTGGCCACCATCACGCAGCCCCCGAAGATCAGGATCAGCAGAACTCGCAGGCGATACTGGTACATGATAAATGAAGAATGAGGAATGAAGAATGAAGAATGGCGTCAGGAAGAAGAGGAAGCGCCCGAATCCTGTCATTCCTCATTCTTCATTCCTCATTCATCATTACATCTGCATCTTCCCCAACCCTATCCATCGGCATGGTCGATGCAGAAAACGAGGGAGAATGGAAACTATCACGGACGTGTAGATTCCGCTGAGCAGGCCGCCGACCAGGATATGGCTCGGCGTGGGCGTTGCGTGCTTGACGGCCAGCACGAATGCTACCGAGGCCTCGGACAGCATCACCGCCGCCGCTGACACGATGACCAGTGCAGGGGGTTTCTCGCGTGGAACGTATTCACGCACGTAGCTGATGAGCAGTGCAATGACCATGAAGGCCAGCCCGTGCAACCCCATGGGCGCCGCCGAAAACGTGTCCCGCAGGATGCCAAGCCCCCAGATCGGGACAAATACCTCCCGCAGCTCGTACGTCAGCGCCAGGTAAACCACCAGGGCCACCACAACGTCCGGCCGGGCTGGGCCGATGGAAGCGAGATCCGCCACCGTGGTCTGGATCACCACCGCAGCGGCCAGGATGAACAGCAGAACCAGGAATCGGGTCATGGCTGATCGGATGAAGAGATGAAGGGATGAAGGGAAAGAGAACAGCGAAGAAGGCGGCCTTCGCCCCATCATCTCTTCATCTCTTCATCCCATCATCTAACTATGAATGCCCAGCCCCAGCCAGTTCTCCGCGGCTTCCATCACGCTTTCGCTGAGCGTGGGATGCGGGTGGATCGTGTGGGCGATCTCGTCGATGGTCGACTGCAGTCTGATGGCGACGGTCAGTTCCTCGATGAGTTCGGTGACGCCGGGGCC
>DATKYA010000348.1:0-2022 GCA_035528775.1 Planctomycetota bacterium
TACGACGAGCAGATGGGGCCCGGCTGGTGGCTGCTCTCGCTCGGAAAGCGGTTCCGTACTCTCGGCGAGAAGCCGAATGCCTGTGCTGCGTTGGCTTCGGCGGATGTTGATGCTTTCGCCGTGTGGGATGACGACGACATCTGTCTTCCGTGGCACCTGGAAGCGATGGCTGGAGATCGGCATGCAAAAGGGCAGCGCATCGGCGGCGATGGGTACGGGTGGGTATGAGCGGCGGGAGGAGGAGATGGTTGTGCGGCAGGCGGGAGTTGTGGCGGAGTGGAGTAGGGAATGGGAGGCGATGACGCGTCTCCGCGCGACGTGGGCCGGATGAAAGCCGTAAGCGTCGGATTGCTCAGCGGCAAGCATATTGCTTCTGAAGGTCGGGAAGAATATCCTGGATCTGACAACGCCCCGTAATCCAACACTCAAGGCGATCGCGATGACCTACCAGCGAAGAAAGGACCGAGAATGAGAACGATGCCGGATTCACGCCATTGTATGCGGGTTCTCTGTTCGCTGATGGGGATCGTCCTCTGGCCGACAGCGGCGCGAGTGGCCGAAGAGCCCGTCGTGGTGAGGCCCGCGCTGGAATTCATCAGCACCGGATTCGAGAATGCATCGCCCCTGCAATGGGAAACCGATGCGGACGGGACCGTTCACGTGCGGCTACTCTACGACTACGAGCGGAACTCTCCCAACCGCGCGGCCGGGCACTGGCATTTTCAACTGCAGGGTGCGCCGGAGACCGATCTGACGCTGGTGCTGCACAACTTCGAAAACGTCTACAACGCCAGGCCCGGCGTCGCCGTGTCCGGCAGAAGTATCTGCTACGTCTCGCAGGACGGCGAACAATGGAAGGTGATCCCGGCCGAATTCCTCGACGGTAACCTGCTGCGCCTCCGCGTTCACCTCGAAGGTTCCTCGCTCTACATGGCACGTCTGGAGCCGTACCGCGCGACGGACCTCGCGCGGCTGTTGGATGAAATCCGCTCGGCTCGGCTGGTCGAGATCGAGCCGATCGGCAAGACCGTCGAAGGCCGACCACTGGAGATCGTACGCGTCGGCGACCCGCAGGCTCCCCACGGCGTTCTGCTGCGTGCCCGGGCGCACGCTTGGGAGCCGGGCGGAAACTGGGTGGTGCAGGGTCTGATCCGCGCCTTGCTCGAGGACGACGAGACTTCGCGCGAATGTCTCAAGCGGTGCTGCGTCTACGTGATGCCGATGGCGAACAAGGACGCCGTCGCCCGGGGACTTACCCGCTTCAACATGCTCGGTCGCGACTTGAACCGCAACTGGGACAGGCCCGCCGATCCCAAGCTGGCCCCGGAGAATTACGCCCTGGAAACATGGATTCGGCGGATGATCCGACAAGGCAAGCCGCTCGACCTGGCGATCGACATGCACAACGACGAGGGCGGAGGACTGCACATATCCCGAACGCCCGCCAAGGACCTCGATCGCTATCTCCAGCGGATGGTCCTCTTCGAGCGGCTGCTGCGCAAGCACACCTGGTTCACTGAGGGCAGCTCCGGCCCCGGCCACCGTAATCCCGGTTCGCTGGGCGAGGGCCTGTTGGAGCGGTACGGCATCGACGCCTGTATCATGGAGTTCAACTGCAACTGGATCGCCGGACTCAAGCAGCATCCTTCCGGCGCCGCTTGGGAGCAGTTCGGCGCGCACTTCCGGGCCGTATTGACCGAGTACTTCGACGAGATCGATAAACCATCAGGAGACTCACGATGAACCATCGAAAAACGTCAAGCGGCCGTTTCGCAGTCCTGCTCACGTTGGCGATGGTGCCGGCGTGCGTCAGAAGTGGCGGGTTCGGCCGATGGGACGCGCCTTGCTGTGGATGCTCGAAGGAAAACAGGAAGACCTCGACGCGGCCGACGCTGGGCAGACGAATCCGCCGAGGACCTCGTATCGGATCAGCGGGCCCGGACAGATCGAACTAACGGTGGACAACGCCCACACGGTCCTCGCCGTTCCCGAGTGGTTCACGCTGCAACGATGACGGCGGCG
>DATKYA010000349.1:0-4881 GCA_035528775.1 Planctomycetota bacterium
TCTGGCCCGACGGCACCCAGCAGATGTTCGAGCAGTGGAAAAGCTACGCCGACGACGCCCACCGGCTGATCACGCAGACCAATCAGCGCCTGGCTGACGGCATGAACTACGAGTCCACCACGAAGCCGCTGTCCAGCCAGGGATTCGATCCGGTGGACATTCCGCTGCTGTACATGCCGGGCGACTACGACTTCACGCTGAGCGACGCGGAGGTGAACAACCTGCGCAAGTTCATCCTGGACGGCGGCACGATCCTGTTCAACGCCGCCCGCGGGCGCGACGAGTTCACCCGGGCCGTTGCCCGCGAGATGCGCAAGGTGTTTCCCACCAAGCCGTTCATGAAGCTGCCCCCGGACCACCCGATCTACAACACACGCTACCGGGTGAACCAGGTGCTCGCGCTGGCGAACGGGGTTCAGACGTCGCAGCCGCCGGAGGTGTACTCGATCGACATCGGGACGCGGGCGGCGGTGATCCTGGTGCCGCTTGGGGTGAGCGCGGCGTGGTGCGGCGTGCCCTACCAGGAGGGCGGCAAGCACGTCGTCGGCGAATCCGCGCAGCGACTCGGCGTGAACATCGTGGCCTACGTGCTCGGCAACACCGAATACGGCCGGTTCCTCGGCCAGGAGTTTCCCGTGTTCACCGGCCACACGCGGGAGGGCGACGTCGTCCGGTTCGCCCTCGCCCGCTACCGGGGCAGTTGGGACATCTACCCGGCCCTGCAGAACAGCCTGTTGCAGGGGCTGGCCGCCAAGACGGGCATCGGGGTGGATTACTCCCCCATCGTCGTTGACCTTGCCGACCCGCGGCTCGGCGAGTTTCCGTTGGTCTTCATGACCGGCCACTACGACTTCGAGCTGTCGGAGCAGGAGATCGCCAACGTCCGCGACTACCTGAACCGCGGGGGCATGCTGCTGGCGAGCGCGGCGGCCGGCCTGAAGCCGTTCACCACCGCCTTCAAGCGCGAGCTGGCACGGGTGTTTCCCGACAACACGATGGTGAAGCTGCCCCCCACGCACCAGGTGTTTTCACACGGGTGGATCCGGATCGACCAGGTGGAATACACGCCCCCGGCCCTCCGTGACGACCCGCTGCTGGCGTATCCCGAATTCCAGGGGCTGTTCATCGACGGCCGACTCGCCGTCCTGTTCACCCCCTACGACCTGATGACCGGCGTGAACCGCGAGCCCAACTCCTACGCGAAGGGCCTCACGCCCGACGACGCACTGAACGTGGTGATCGACATCATCACGTATAGCTTGAGCCATTAGGCTGAATGATGAACGATTATGAACGATGAACGATGAACGATGAAGGATGAACAGCGGTATGTCCCACCACCGGGTTCATCCCGGTGGAGGAGTGACTGAACAGCGAGAGAAAGCAGGTTGCCGTCATTCCCTCGCCACCACCGGGTTCATCCCGGTGGAGCGATGACTTTGACCGGAACAGGAGAACACCGTTGGATCAGAAGACAACCAAACAAACGACCGACATCGAGCAACAGATCGAGCAACAGATCGAGCGGCAGATCGAGCGGCTGCGCCAGTTCCACGGGCGGCTGCTGGAGGAATTCGCCAAGGTGATCGTGGGCCAGCGGCAGGTGCTCGACGAGCTGCTGATCACGATCTTCGCCGACGGCCACAACCTCCTGGAAGGCGTCCCCGGCCTCGCCAAGACCCTGATGATCACCACGCTCGCAAAGATGCTGTCGCTCAACTTCCGCCGCATCCAGTTCACTCCCGACCTGATGCCGTCCGACATCGCCGGCACCAACGTGATCGAGGAAGATCACACCACCGGCAAGCGCGTGATGGTGTTCATGCCGGGGCCGATCTTCACGAACATCGTGCTGGCGGACGAGATCAATCGCACGCCCCCGAAAACGCAGTCGGCCCTCCTCCAGGCGATGCAGGAGAAGGAGGTGACCGTCGGCGGCAAGACCTACCTGCTCGAGCTGCCGCTGTTCGTGCTCGCCACGCAGAACCCGATCGACCAGGAAGGAACCTACCCGCTGCCCGAGGCCCAGAAGGACCGCTTCCTGCTGAACACGATCATCAAGTATCCCAAGCTGGGCGAGGAAGAGGACATCGTGCAGGCGACGACGATGAACGTGGTGCCGGAAGTGAAGCCGGTGCTGGACCGGCAGGCGCTGCAGGCGTTCCAGCGGGCAGTGCGCGACATCCCCGTGTCGCGGCACGTGATGGGCTACGCGGTGGACCTTGCCCGATCGACGCGGCCAGGCGAGGATGGCTCGCCCGACTTCATCCGCCGCGAAGTGACGTGGGGAGCCGGCCCGCGGGCCAGCCAGGCCCTCACCCTGTGTGCGAAGTGTTACGCCGCACTCGACGGCAGGATGAACGTGTCGTGCGACGACGTCCGCCACGTGGCGCTGTCCGTGATGCGCCATCGCATCGGCCCCAGCTTCATGGCAGAAGCAGAGGGGATCACTACCGACCAGATCGTCGCTCGCCTGATCGAGCAGGTGCCCGAGCGGGCGAAGTCGTAGCCGCTATAGGCTTGGGGCTTGCGGCCTGGCCCGAGGAAAGATCCATCGGCCGGGTCCACTGTGTCCACTGTGTCCATTCAGTCCATTATGTCCATCGGGTATCATGTTTTGCACGTATCTGAAATCCGACTATGAACGGAACTGCTGAAAGCACCACGCGGCAATCGCAGGGCAAGCCGTCCTGGCTGGCCGGGATGATCGGCAGGCTGCGCGGCGCGCTGGGCGGCAATGGCGGCCGCGACCGGGCACGCCTCCTGCACGACGACAACCCCCACCGCTACCTGGACCCGGCGGTGCTGGCGCAGTTCGGGCTGTCCCCGATGGTCGCGCGATGCGTCGTCGAGGGATTCATCAGCGGCCTGCACAAAAGCCCGTTCCACGGCTTCTCCGTCGAGTTTGCCGATCACCGCGAATACGCGCCCGGCGACGACCTGAAGTACCTCGACTGGCAACTGTTCGCGCGCACCGATCACTACTACATCAAGCGCTACGAGCAAGACACGAACGTCCGCTGCCAGGTGCTGCTCGACTGCTCGGCGTCGATGGCGTTCGGGACCGGCTCGCTGACGAAATGGGACTACGCCTGCTTCCTCACGACCTGCCTGGGCTACCTGATGCTGAAGCAGCAGGACGCAGTGGGGCTGGCGCTGTTCGGCAACGGCCCGGGGCTGATGGTGCCCAGCCGCTGCCGCAGCTCGCACCTCCACCAGTTGATGCGGGTGATGATCCAGAACCCGCCGACCGGCACCACCGACGTCGGCGGCAGCCTGCAGGCGATGGTGAAAAACATCAAGCGCCGCAGCTTCATCGTGCTCGTCAGCGACCTGATCGACGACCCGGAGCGGACGCTGCACGACATCCGCATCGCCGCCAGCCACCGCCACGACGTGATTGTTTTCCACGTGCAGGACGCCGCCGAGCTGAATTTCAACTTCGAAGGCCCCACGCTGTTCCTCGACATGGAAACCGGCGAGGAGCTGGAGGTCGATCCGGCCGCCATTCGCGAGGCGTACCTTGAGAAGCTGCGCGAGCTGCAGGATTTTTATTACAAGGGCCTGACCGAAGCCGGCATCGATTACGTGCCGGTCAACACGCGCCAGCCCTACGACGATGCGTTGCTGGCGTACCTGAAGAAACGGGAGACGCTGCACAAGTAGGGGCCAGAGGGGGAATACAAGGGTCGCACCTGTGGCAGTCGGGCTGTGTTTGGAATAGGAACGAGGGCGAACACGATGGTTCGCCCCTACGATTGTGCCGGATTGAATTATGTTCACCTTGCTGAATCCAATCGCGCTGTTCGGCCTGGGATTGCTGGCGATCCCGGTGATCGTGCACCTGTTCAAGCCGCGCAAGGTGCGGCAGATGCCGTTCAGCAGCCTGCGGTGGATGCGGGCGAGCCGGCACCGGATGTCGCGCCGGATCCGATGGCACCAGGTGCTGCTGTTCCTGCTGCGGGCTGCGTTCCTGGTGCTGGTGGTGCTGGTGCTGGCGCGGCCTGCGTACTCGCCCGACGGCGGCACCGAGCCGGCCGAGCGGTTCGTCATCGTGGACGTCAGCCGCAGCATGGCGTATCACCAGGCTGGGCGGCCGGCGCCGATCGAACTGGCGCGCCGCGTTGCACGCCAACTGATCGAGCACGGCTCGGCCGGCGACCGCACCGCAATCATCGCCGCGGGCGCCGAGCCGGAGGTGATCGGCTCGCTCGCCGCCGGCGCCGAACGCTACCTGCCGAAGATCAAGGCGATCCGCGCGGGCAAGTCGTCCGCCGACCTGGCGGCCGCGCTCGATGCTATCCGGCCGATGATCGCGGACGCCCGCCGCGGCGCCGCTATCGAGCTGATATTCATCACCGACGGCCAGCAGCGCAACTGGTCCCAGGCAGCCGTGGCGCCGTTCACCCGCACCGGCGAGCACCCGGTCCGCGCGCGCCTGATCAACGTAGGCAGCGACGAAGCCGCCAACGTCTGGATCGCCGACGCACAGCCGGTTCGCACGCCCGACGGCGGCATCCGAATGACCGTCGATATCGCCTCCGACCACGACGAGCCGGTCGAGCGCACCGTGCAGATTTCGCGGGTCGGCCTGACTGCAACCGCGTCGACCGTACGAACGCAGCAGCCGGCGGCGGCATCATCGCCGGCGTCTTCGCCGCAGGCGTCCCCGCCGGAGGCGCCGGAGCTGACCCGCACCGTCACGGTACAGCCGGGCCGGGCGGCCCGCGTTGAGTTCAGCCTGCCGCAGGGGTTCGACGAAGGCCCTGCCGGTGGCCCCGGCGCGGACGTGGCAGTGCGAATCAAGCCCGGCGACGGCCTGCCCGACGACGACGTGTTCTGGTTGAGCTTCGACGATCCGGGCGCCGCACGCGTGCTGGT
>DATKYA010000350.1:0-2024 GCA_035528775.1 Planctomycetota bacterium
TCGCTCTGTCGCGACACGATCTGGATGGTGCCCTTGTAGAGTTTCGCCTTGTAGGTGCCGTTGACGACCTTCTGCGACTGGTTGATGAAGGCCTCGATGTCGTACCGCAGCGGATGATACGCCTCGCCGTGGTACATCATGTACGCCCACTTCTGGTCGATCATCTTCTTGAAGATGATCTCTTCCTTGGTCAGGCACCACTGCTCGAGGTCGGCGTGGAGCTTGAGGATGATGTGGGCGGCGGGCGCCTCGTAGACCTCGCGGCTCTTGAGGTCCATGATGCCGTCTTCGAACATGTCGATCAGGCCCACGCCGTTGCGGCCGCCGATCACGTTGAGCTGGTCGATGTGTGCTTCGAGCTTCATGACCTTGCCGTTGAGCGCGACGGGCACGCCCTGGGCAAATTCGATTTCGACGATTTCCGGCTTGTCGGGCGCCTTTTCCGGAGGAGTCAGCCACAGCCAGATGTCGTCGGGCAGTTCCTGGTTCAGGTCGATGGCGCCGCTTGCGATGGAGCGGCACCAGAGCGTCTTGTCGTCGCCGCCGGTGATGGTTTCGCGCACGGGCACGTCCCACGCGCGGCAGAGCTGCTCCTCCTCGATGCGGGTGAGGTCGAAGTCGCGAACCGGTGCGAGCACCGTCACGCCCGGCGCAAACAGCGTGAAGGTATTGTGCATGCGGTACTGGTCGTTGCCCTTGCCGGAGCTTCCTTCGATGATGGCGTCGCAACCGCGGCGCGCGGCCTCCTCGGCCACCATGCGGGCTACTATCTGCCGCGTCATCGAGGTCGATACCGGATAGCCGCCGTAGCTGGAATTCGCCTTGATTGCCATCGTGATCCACTGGTTGGCGAACTCGTCGCGGGCCTCCAGGAAAATCACGTCCAGCCCGAGCTTCTTGCCGTGCTTGCGGGCCTGCTCCATCTCGCCGTCGCCCTGGCCGATATCGATGGCGATCGCAACGATCTCTTTCGCCTTGTATTTTCGGCGCAGCAACTCGATGCCAAGGCAGGAATCGAGCCCGCCGGAGAATGCTGACGCCACCTTCGTTACCGTGGGCACCGGCGTGTTCTCTACCTTCGCAATAATCTCTTCAACAGTGCTCATACGGCCCTTTCTTCCTCAATTCGCCGGTTTCGTACGCACATCCGCCGCCGGGTCGTCTCGCCCGAGGGTGGACGGCTCGCTCTCCGGACTCGCACATGCCTTCGGATAGACGAGCATGGGAGTGCCGGCAGGTCCGATCCGAAAACCGAGCCAGCCGGTACGCCTATGCTCTGCCACGGAAGATTATAAGCATAATGAGGATGCGGTGTGAAATCAAGAGGAAACCGGCGTTTGGCCGGTGTATGAGTGCGGCGCCAGTCAGCTCCCGGCTCTGAAAAAACTCACCTCCGTGCTCCCATAGTTCCGCCGATCCGAGCGCTGCAGGCTCCCGAATTCATCGGGTACCTTCGCTCCGGACGCGTGCTCCAGGATCACAAGCCCGTCCGCCGCGAGCACACGCGGTGTGCCGAGCCGCTCCATCAGGCGGGCGATGCGGCTGCTGGGCTCGCTGTTGTGGCTGAGGCGGTACGGCGGGTCCAGAAAGATGATGTCGAATGGCTCGCCGGGCTGCGCGTCGTCGTGCGGGAAGCACAACGCCCCGGCGACGACCACGACGCCCTGCCCGGTGAAGCCGGTCTTCTCCAGGTTCTCGCGAATGGCGGCCACGCAGGAGCGGTTGTTCTCCACGAAAACGCATTCGCGGGCACCGCGGCTGAGCGCTTCGATTCCGAACGCACCCGTGCCGGCAAACAGGTCCAGCACGCGGGCATCCGCCACGCGACCGGCGATGATGTTGAAGATCGCCTCCCGGATCCGGTCGGCCGTCGGCCGGACCTCACCTCCCTTCGGGAACGCCAGCCGCGTGCCTCGTGCGGTGCCGGCAATTATCCTCAGTGTGCCAGGGCGGCGCATGTGTCTTGTCAGCCCTCACCAGCGGGAAAGCAACGAACGCAAAGACCCCATGAATTATGAATGAAA
>DATKYA010000351.1:0-2275 GCA_035528775.1 Planctomycetota bacterium
GTGCCAAGCCCGCGGTTCAGGCCGCCGAGCGAATGGGAGGTCGCCGGCGCCCGCGGCAACGATGACAAGTGGTCGCCCACCGAATGGCGCAAGTTGAATGGCGCCATGAAGATCGACCTCAACCGCGCGCTCGGCTTCGACAGCGGCACCGCCTGCGCCCGCACCACGATCGCGTCAGCCGGCGAGGTCACGGTGCCAATGCGCGTGCGGTTCGCCTGGGGCGTGAAAACGGCCGACATCACGCTGAACGGCGAGCCGGTGTTCGTGCTGCGGAAGAACCAGTGGTGCCCGCGTCAGGGCAATGAAATCATGCTGCCGCTGAAACCGGGCGACAACGAATTGCTGGTGAAGGTGGTCGGGCAGTTCGACGTGCGGCTGGCGGTCCAGGAGGCGCCGGATCCGCGCCTCGGCGGCAGCGCCGACATCCTGTACCGCGATCCGATGCGCCTCGGTGACGATCCGTATGCGTGGTTTGCCTGGTAGCTCATTGCGAGGGACATGTTCCATTTGCCCGTAGGGGCGAACCATCGTGTTCGCCCTCTTCCGAATGCACGAGGACCGCAAACCAAGAAGGGCGAACACAATGGTTCGCCCCTACGGGAAAGGAAGCCACATCATGAAGAAAGCCGTTATCACCGGCGAACGCCAGGCTACTCTCGTCGACATCCCCGATCCGAAGGCGAAGGAAGACTGGGTGCTCGTGAAGGTACACGCCAGCCCGATGTGCGCCGAATACAAGGCGTTCGTTTCCGGCCACAAGGAGCAGCATCTCGGCCACGAAGCGGCGGGCGAGGTGGTCGAGGTGGCCCAGCCCTGCCACCGGCAGGTGGGCGACCGCGTGGTGGCGATGCCGCTGCACGCCTGCGGCAAATGCACCTACTGCCTCAGCGGCAACTACATCGTATGCCTGAACCGCCCGCCCTACGAGAAGATCCATGGCTCGCTCGACGGCGTCGCCACGATGGCGCAATACATCCTGAAGCAGTCGTGGCTGCTGTGCCCGATCCCGGAGGGCGTGTCATACGAGCGGGGGTCGCTCGCGTGCTGTGCGCTGGGGCCGTCGTTCGGGGCGTTCCAGTCGATGAACCTGAACGCGCACGACACGGTGCTGATCACTGGGCTAGGGCCGGTGGGGCTGGGCGCGGTGGTGAACGCTCGGTTCCGGGGTGCTCGCGTGATCGCGGTCGACACCGTTCCGTGGCGGGTGAAGCGGGCCGAGAAGATGGGGGCGGCGGTGATCGCGATCCCGGCCGGGCCGGAGGCACTCGACGCCGTCAGGAAGCTCGCGGGCGGCGACGGCGTGGATGCGGCGCTCGACTGCGCCGGGCATGCCGACACCGAGCGGCTGTGCATCGATGCCGCCCGTCCGTTCGCGCGCGTGGCCTTCATCGGCGAATGCGGCAACGACCTCAAGATCAACGTCAGCCCCGACCTGATCCGCAAGAACCTGTTCGTGCAAGGCTCCTGGCACTACAACCTCGCCGACTACCCGAAGGTGATGCAGGTGATCCGGCAGTCGCCGCTGATCGATCTGCTGCTCAGCCACGTGGTGCCGATGAGCAGGATCCAGGAAGCGTTCGAGCTGTCGGCCTCCCACGAATGCGCGAAGGTGGTGCTCAAGCCGTGGGAATGAGGGGTTGGGATGATCGAGATGTGTTCTTGACACGAAGGCACGAAGACACGAAGTAACACGAAGAGATCAAGAGGAGATCAAGAGGAGATTGATGATGAAGTTGGCCTTGACCGTTTGTGCGACATCTTCCTTGTGGGCTTTGTGCCTTTGTTGTTTTCTTCACGCCGCGGAATTGCCGAACACGATTCCGGATAGCCTGGGCGTGAATATCCATTTCACGGGCGCGCCGGCGAAGGACCTGGACATGATCCAGGCGGCGGGATTCCGGTTCATCCGCATGGATTTTACGTGGCAGGGGATCGAGAAGGAGAAGGGGAAGTACGCATTCGAGCCGTACGACCAGCTCACCGACGGGTTGGAGAAACGGGGCATCCGGGCGCTGTACATTCTCGACTACAGCAACCCGCTGTACGAGAAGGAGCGCAGCGTACAGACCGACGAGGGGCGTGCGGCGTTCGCACGGTTCGCGGCGACGGCCGCCGAGCGATACAAGGGACGCGGCATCGTCTGGGAGCTGTGGAACGAGCCGAACATCTTCTTCTGGCAGCCGCAGCCAAGCACCGACGCCTACATGGCCCTGGCGAAGGCCGCCTTCCCCGCGATGCGCGCGGCCGATCCGAACGCCTTCCTCGTGGCGCCGGC
>DATKYA010000352.1:0-7267 GCA_035528775.1 Planctomycetota bacterium
CCGACGATGCCGTCGCCCGCGAGCGGCTCGAGTACGAGCTCAAGGTGATCGCCGACATGGGCTACGCCAGCTACTTCCTGATCGTGTGGGACTTCGTGCGGTTCGCCCGCAGCAAGAAGATCCCCACCAGCATGCGCGGCAGCGGCGTGGGCAGCGTCACTTCCTACGTGCTCGGGCTGATCGATTTCGACCCGCTGAAGCACGACCTGATCTTCCAGCGCTTCCTCGACCCGGAGCGCAAGGAGCCGCCCGACATCGACATCGATTTCTGCGAGTACGGCCGCGAAGACGTGATGCAGTATGTGAAGGAAAAGTACGGGGTCGACAACACCGCGCAGATCATCACGTTCGGTTCGATGAAGGCGAAGGCGGTGGTGCGGGACGTCGGCCGGGCGCTCAACGTGGCACTCCCCGAAGTGAACGCCATCGCCAAGCTCATCCCCAGCACGCTGGGCACCAAGCTGAAGGATGCCCTCGAGCAGGTGCCCGACCTGAAGACCCTGCGGGCCAACGGCGAGAAGCACATCCAGGAGCTGTTCGACATCTCGCTGAAGCTCGAGGGCCTCAACCGCCATCCATCCATTCACGCGGCGGGCGTGTGCATAGCAGACAAGCCGCTCACCGAGCACGTCCCCATCTGCAAGGTGGGCGATCTCATCTCCACACAGTTTGCCATGAACGACCTCGAGAAGTCGGGCATGCTCAAGATGGACTTCCTCGGGGTGCGATTCCTCACCATCGTGGACCGCACACTCGACTTGGTCGAGAAGCGGACGGGCACGCGGCCGGACATGACGAAGATCCCGCTGGACGACCGCCCCACCTACGACCTGCTCGCCGCCGGGCAGGGGCGCGGCGTCTTCCAGATGAGCTCCGCCGGCATGCGCAACCTCCTGCTGAAGCTGAAGCCGGACAACATCGAAGATATCATCGCCGTGGTGGCATTGTACCGCCCGGGGCCGCTCGGCAGCGGAATGGTCGACGACTTCATCAAGCGCAAGCACGGCCTCGCCAAGGTCACCTACCAGCATCCCAGCCTCGAGAAAGTGCTGAAGACAACCTACGGCGTGATCGTCTACCAGGAGCAGATCATGCAGATCGCCCACGAGATCGCAGGGCTGACGATGGCCGAAGCCCTCACGATGATCAAGGCGATCAGCAAGAAGAAGGCGTCGATCATGGCCGCCCGCCGGGAAAAGTTCATCAACGGGGCGGTAGCCAACGGCATCCAGATGAAGACGGCCGAGGAAATCTTCGGCCTCATCGAGTACTTCGCGGGCTACGGCTTCAACAAGGCCCACACCACGGCCTACGCCTATCTCACCTACCGCACCGCGTGGCTGAAATGCCATTACCCCATCGAATTCATGTCGGCCACGCTGACCTGCGAAATGGGCGACACCGACAAGATCGTGGAGTACATGGACGAGTGCCGGCAGATGGGGATCGAGGTGGTGCCGCCCGACATCAACGAGAGCGGGCGCGGCTTCGACATCGTGGGCGACCGCACGATCCGGTTCGGCCTGGGAGCCGTCAAGGGCGTGGGCGACAAGGCGATCGAGTCGATCATCGACGCCCGCAAGAAGGGGCCGTTCAAATCGCTGTTTGATTTCTGCGAGCGGGTGGACCTCCGCTCGGTGAACAAGTCGGTAGTCGAGGCGCTGATCAAGTGCGGGGCGTTCGACTCCGCTGGTGCGAATCGCCCCACGCTGATCGGCGAGGTGGACCGCGCCCTGAAGATCGGCTCCGCGGCGCAGAACGCCCGGCTGAGCGGGCAGATGTCCTTGTTCGGCGGAGCGTCGGCCGTGCAGGCGCCCAGCGACAAGCTGGATGAGCTGCCCGACTGGTCCGACGCCGAGAAGTTCCGCAATGAGAAGGAGACCGTCGGGTTGTACCTCACCGGGCACCCGCTGGCACAGTACCAGGAGCTGCTGGACACGTTCAGCAGCATCGACATCACGGACCTGCGCCACCTCGACGACAAGCAGGACGTGGTGGTTGGCGGGCTGGTGGGGCACGTGTCGAAGATGGTGACCAAGAGCGGGCGGTACGCGGGGCAATCGATGGCGAAGTTTGTGCTGGAGGGGATGAAAGGCTCGTGCTCGTGCGTGATCTTCTCGGAGCCGTACGCCCGCTACTCGGAATACGTGAAGGAAGATCGCCCGATCTTCGTGGCGGGCAAAGTGGACCTGAGCGGCAACTCGCCGGGCATCCGTGCCGAGGAGCTCGTGCCGATGAAGAGCGTGCGCGAGAAATTCACCAGCGAGCTGCACGTGCGGCTGGACCGCGAGCAGGCGGAAGGAGCCGCCGCGGCCGCCTTGCAGAAGGTGTTCATCGACCACCCCGGCGACTGCAGCGTGTATTTCCACGTGCATACGGGCAACGGCGACGAAGTGGTGGTCAAGGCCGCCCTGCGATACAGCATCAAGCCGAACGAGACGTTCCACGAGGCGATCACGAAAGCGATCGATGCGTCGCGCGTGCAGTACCAGCCGCTGCACGGCAAGATCCGCGAAACCAGGCGCGCAGAGGCGGAAACCGCGGCCGAGCAGCCGGAGATGATGGAGGAGATGGATGTATGACCGTGAGAAGACGGGAAAAACCCAAGGAAATCGCCGGATAGATGGGTGAGGGGATTGCCGGGCCGCGAGGAATGCGCAACAGGTGCAAGAAAGACGGGGACACGGAGCCATGTCGACAAACTCGTACTGTCGGTGCTGGGTGCATATCGTATGGGCGACGCTCGACGGGCAGCCTCTCCTGGACGAGATCGCTCGGGCGAAGGTGTCGGTATATCTGACGGAATATGCGGCCTCGCGTTCCATTCCGGTCAGGGTGAACTACATCGCCAGCGACCACGCGCACACCGTGATCGATCTGCCGACGAACCAGACGATAGAGGACGTGGTGCACCTGCTGAAGGGGAGTTCGTCGCACTGGATCAATGAGAACAAGGTGACGCCGGTTACCTTCGCGTGGGACAAGGGTTACCAGGCGTTTTCCGTCTCGCATACCATCATCGGGAACGTCGCGGGGTACCTTGCGAAACAGCCTGAGACACATAAGACGAAGTCGTTCCGGGACGAGATGAAGGAATTCGCAGATCACCACGGGATACCGTTCCCGCGGCAAGGAAACCGTTGAAACGGTTGCAGATCGCGTAACCGGCAGGCGAGTGGGCCGCGAAACCGTTTAAACGGTTTGAGCGGCCCCGCGGGTGCAGGGGCAAACCGGCCGGCGCAGGAGCCAAACCGTTTAAACGGTTTGGGGATGTCCGGCAGCGGCATTCCGGAGAAGGCCGCATGCCGCGGGAACCGTTTCAACGGTTTCATCGGGGCGCGTATTCCTCCGGTACCCGTGCAAATGTGCATGCGCCATTCGTGGCACCCACGCGGGAATCGCGCATGTGCAGGAAGCCGTTGAAACGGCTCCCCCGGCGACAAACCGTTGAAACGGTTTTCGCTATCCGGCGACCACCGCTGGTACTGCCATGGCAGGCAAACCGTTTAAACGGTTTGGGTATCCCGTCCCCCGTCGCACCTGGCTGAATGGTTCGTTTCCGGTACAACATCATCCCCGGTTTCCCGGGGTCGCTATTGAGGTTGTTTTCGATGTCTGACGATTCCGCCGGTATGACGGAGACCTTCCTCCCTCCCGATCTGCGCCTGCGCGGCCAGCGCGCGATTATCGTCGTCACGTTGTTCGACACCATCGCGTTCGGCACGGCGCTCGGTTCGATCGTATCGTTGTTCATTCTGAACAACGGGGGCACGTCGCGGCACATCGGGCTGCTGGCAACGGCCGGCCAGATCGCGCCGGTCGCGCAGATCATCGGCCTGCACCTGCTGCCGCGGTTCGGCAAGGCGCGGCTGGTGATGCACGGACACGCCCTCGCCGCCATCCCGATCACCATGCTGGCAATGCTCACACTGGCGGGGGTATCGGGCGCGGTTGCCGTGTGGGCCACGATCATCGCCGTCGCAGTATTCGGCATTACCTTTCATTCCGGTCAGACCGCGTGGTGGCCGCTGATCTAGGACAATACGGCGGGCGGGCCGGTGGAATCGTTCTTCGCGCGGATGCGCACGCGCTACCTGCTGATGAACGTTGCGGTGGCCGTGAGCGTAGCGGTCTTCATGTGGAAGAACCCGCCCCTGTGGAGGTTCATCATCACGTTTCTGTGCGGGATGGGGGCGCTGGTGTACGGCGGGGTGCGGATGCGGCACGTCTCGGAGCGGCCGTTCCATCCGCCCGAGATGGGCTTGGCGGGCCGGCTGGCCCGGGCGTGGCAGATTCCCTCCATTCGCCGCTACGTGCGGTTCGCCGCCGCGCGCGTGTTCGTGATCGTCCTGTGCACGCCGTTCTGGGTCGTGATTCTGAAGAACCGCGGGCTATCGGAGGGCTTCATCGTCTGGCTGGGAGCGATGGTGGCTCTGGGCAACGTCTCCGGCGTGCGGATGTGGGGGCGGTTCGTCAACCGCCACAATTTCCGTCCCGCCATCACCATCGCCCTGCTGAGCGAGGCGGCCCTCGGCCTGGCGTGGCTCGCGCTGCCCGCGGACGTCAATGCCGTGAAGGTATGGGCCGTGATCTTCCACGGGCTGTGGGGCTTCCTGGAGGGCGGCTACCTGATGGGCTGGACGCGTGCCATGCTCAACTCCGTGCCCAGCACGATCCAAGCCGACGGCTTCACGCTGTCCACGTTGTGCGGCTCATCGATCGGCGCCGCCACCGGCTTCCTCGCCGGCATTGGGTTCAAGGCCATCGCCGACACGAGCGTCTTCGGCATCGACTGCTGGGCGGTCTACCTGTGTTGTGCCCAGGTGCTGTTTGCCGGCGTCTGGGTGATCGGCTTCCGCCTGAAAGGCTACAACGAGCAGGTTCCCTTCACGCGAGTGCTCACCATCTCCGTGCTGCTGATGCTGCGGCAGGCGAAGCGGATGGTGGGATGATGCGGCTGTTGCTCCTTGCTCCTTGCTCCCTGTTCCCTGTTCCTTGTTCGATGTTTGTTCTTCTTCTCCTCTTCCTCTTCCGTTCTTTCGTTGTCCACCCCTCTTTTCTTTCTTCTTCACCCAAGCGTGATCATCACCAGCCCGGCGAAAATCACGATTGCGGCGATGATCCGCACGCGGCCGAAATGCTCCTTCAGCAGCAGGATGCCCGCGAGCACCGTCATCACCACGCTGACGAGCCGGAACGCGCTCACGTAGGCTGCCTTCACATCCGGCCGTGCCATGGCGACCACGATCAGGAAGTACGCCCCGATCAGCATCGGCCCGATCGCGATGATCGGCGCCAGCGACGCCCGCGTGAGGGCGCGGAACTCCCGCTCGCGGCTGATCATCGCATAGATCGCCAGACCCGTGCCGCACACGCACATTTCGAGGAACACGTAGTCGGTCGCCACCCGATAGTCGGCCGCCGTGTTGAACCGCGTCATTGCCAGCTTGTCGAGCACGATGTAGATGGACGTGGAAAGCGAGGCCGTCAGCGCCATGGCGTAGGTCTTGTTGGCGTAGTGGCCGAGTTTGATGGTGTCGCGGGTGGGCCGCAGCGAGCGTTGCGGCAGGATCATGCAGCCCGCCACCGTGGCGACGATCCCCAGCAGCGCCAGCGTCGTCAGCTCCTCGTGCAGCAGCGTCACCGCCCAGATCGTGGAGAAGATGGGCGACACTCGCAGCAGCGGATACGCCAGCGAGATGTCGGCCCGGCGATACGTGCGGTACATCAGCACGTAGTACACCGACAGCAGCGTGCCTGACGTGACGAACAGCGGCCACGCCCGCAGAATGCCCGCATTCGCCGCGATGTGCGGCACGCACACCGGCGCGTAGACCACCAGCCCCGCCGCGACCGCCGTGGTGTAGAATCCGGCCGTCTTCGGCGACCGCTTCGCCAGCAGGCTCCACGTGGTGTGGATGATGGCCGACGCAATGACGAGGAGAACGGCCGTGGTGTTCATTGAGCTCGGTCAGCGTTTTAAATGAGGAGGTCGAGCGCCGGGCGTCACCTCGGCCAGCGCGCGCTTGGCTCCGGCATCTTCGGGAACGCCCCGTGCGGCTCGACCTGGTACCAGTAGCCGACCGATGCCAGATCGTCTTCCAGCGGCAGGTACTTGCCGTTGGGCCGCCAGCCGAGTGCCTGGATGGTGACGCGCAGGTTCTTCTCGAAGCGGATGGGATCCATCACGTGCCAGCGATACAGGCAGTGCTTGGGCACTTCGCCCGGCTCGCGCCGCCACAGCGGGTAGCCCAGGAACGCCGTGGAGAAGGTGTCGCCGAACCCCCACGCGCCGCCGAAGTAGTCTTCGGTGCCGGTGCCGCAGATGGTGGGGAAGGGGCCGTCGCCATCCATGTAGAACTTCATCTCGCCTTCGCCCCACCAACCGTTGGCGAGTTGGGTCCACGCGATGAACGTGCCCACGTAATGCCCCTTGCCGGCGATGCCGTCGAGGATGACGTGCTCGGGCTTCTCGCGGGGGGTGACCGATCGCCTCCACTGGGCGTGGAAGTAGGCGGCGGTGTCGGGCACAGCATCGAGCGCGTAGGTGATCTGGTAGAAAAATCCGCCGATGTCGTCCCACCGCTGGTTTTCGACGGTGATGGTGCAGCTCTTGCGGAAGGGCATCGGCCAGTAGCTGTTGAACCCGCCGGAGGGGTTCACGGCAACGGGCAGGGAGTTTACCTTGTAGCGCAGGGCGTGGCCGCACGCGAAGAAATCGCCCAGCGGCACCTCGATGGAAGGCGTCTGCTCGCCGTCCCAGAAGAACCGCAGGATGCAGTCGCGGTAGGACTTTGGGTCGGCCGTGATCCAGATGTGCTGAATGGTGCCGGGGCCGGTGATCTCGGCGAGTGTGGTGGTGGATTGCTTGGGCAGCGTGATGCACGGGCGGATTTTCCAGCCCTGGCCCAGCTCGGCGCCCGGATCGCCGGGCTTGGGCATTTCCTTGGCGGCTCCGCCAACCTCGCCCCGCGGGTTCTCCGCGCAGATCGAGCGTGTTTTCGCGTTCGACAGCAACGGCAGCGAGCCCAATCCGAAGTTCATTGCGAGATCAGCCATCCCGAACTCCTTTCGCAGACCGATGGGTGTTTCGACACGAAGCCACGAAGACACGAAGAAGAGGTCAACAACGAAGGAACGGAAGACACCGAAGAAACACAAAGATCCTTGCCCGCGTCCCACTTGCGTTTCTCCGTGCCTTTCACCTCTGTTCCTCTTCTCGATGATCAATGTTGGGTGTTCGTTTTCCTCTTCCGTTCTTTCGTTG
>DATKYA010000353.1:0-5324 GCA_035528775.1 Planctomycetota bacterium
GGAGATGCTGATCCCGCTGGTGATCGCCGCGCTCACCGTGCTGAACACGATGAAAGGCTCGGTGTACGAGCGCAAGGACGAGATCTTCGTGTACAACTCGGTGGGGATCGCGCCGCGGCACGTGTTCTTCATGTTTTTCACGGAGGCGGCGGTCTACGCGGTGGTCGGCTCGGTGCTGGGCTACCTGCTCAGCCAGGGCACGGGCCGGGTACTGTCGGCCCTCAATTTTACGGGTGGGCTGAACATGACGTTCGCGAGTGCGTCGACGATCTACGCGTCGCTGGCGATCGCGGCCAGCGTGTTCGTATCCACGTGGTTCCCGGCGCGGACGGCGATGCGGATCGCCACACCGACCGAAGACGTGGGCTGGCGGCTGCCCGAGCCTGAGGGCGACACGTGGAGCTTCCGCGTGCCGTTCACGTTCAGCTTCCGCGACCGCATCGCGATCCTCGCGTTCTTCAGCCGGTATTTCGAGGATCACGGCGAGGGCGGGAGCGGGGCGTTCTTCGCCGGCCGGCCGCAGCTCGGGGTGAGCAAGGAAGGCGACCCGCTCGCCGACGGTGCGCCGATCCCGCAGCTCGAAGTGCCCGTTTGGCCCAAGCCGTTCGACCTCGGCGTGAGCCAGGTGTTCCGGATCGCCCTCGGCACCGATCCGGAGACGCGCGAGTTCATCCCGACCATCACGCTCGAGCGGCTGTCGGGCTCGCGC
Organism: Planctomycetota bacterium; assembly: GCA_035528775.1. Lineage (GTDB taxonomy): Bacteria > Planctomycetota > PUPC01 > JABMSA01 > JABMSA01 > DATKYA01. The sequence goes on from DATKYA010000353.1 coordinate 710, forward strand.
GAAAACTGGATGCGGCTGAACCGGCGGTTCATCGCGCTCGTCAGGCAGCGGCTGCTGCACTGGCGGGCCGTGGGAACCGGCCAGCGGAACGAGATGTTTGAAGAAGCCAAGAAAGAAATGATGAATGAGGACGTACGATCCTGATGTGTGTGAGCAGTAATGGACACAATGGACAGGATGGACATGATGGGTGCGGCATGGCCGTACGGTGTCCACCATGTCCACCATGTCCATTATGTCCACTACGTCCATTATGTCCATTGAAGCTCGTGGTACCGTAGGTTGCTGACATGCGTCGACTTGACAAAGACCTGGAAACCTACCGCAGTCTGCTCGATACGCCGACGGAGTTCCGGGACGGCTTCGGCTGGACGACCGTTGCCGGGATCTTCTTCTGCGGGCTGGTCATGCTGCCCGGGTCGATCTACCTGGGGCTGATGACCGGCGGGTCGCTGGGCTCGGCAGCGTCGTGGGTGACGCTGATCCTGTTTGCCCAGATCGCCCGCCGAGCGATGAAGACGGTCAAGCGCCAGGAGCTGGTGGTACTGCTGCACGCGGCGACCATCATGATCGCGGCGAACGCGATGTTCCCGGGCGGACCGTTCGGCCATTTCGTCTACCGCGCGTTCCTGGTCACATCGGAGGCGGCGCGCGACGCGGGGATGACCGGCAGCTTTCCGACGTGGTTCGTGCCCCGGCCCGACAGCGACGCGATTCTGAACCGCAACTTCTTCCACAGCGACTGGATGGTGCCGATCGGCATCGCCACCTTCGTGATCGTGCTGGGCCTGATCAGCCGCTACACGCTCGGCTATTTCTTCTTCCGGGTGACGTCGGACATTGAGAAGTTGCCGTTTCCGATGGCGCCGATCGCGGCGCAGGGCGTCATGGCACTGGAGGAGATGGACGAGAAGCCGGGGATCCAGCGCAAGTCGAGCAAGTGGCGGCTGTTCTCGCTGGGCGCGGTGATCGGCATTTCGTTCGGCGCGGTGCAGGTGGGCGTGCCCGCGATCACATCGCTTGTCCTGGGCAAGCCGGTCTACCTGATCCCGCAGCCGTTCCTCGACACGACCACGTGGACGGAGGCGATCCTGCCAGCCACACCCACGGGCATGACGCTCGACATCGGCATAATCATGATCGGGCTGGTGCTGCCGTTCTGGGCGATCGTGGGCACGTTCATCGCCATCTCCCTCACCCTGGTGCTGAACCCGCTGCTGCACCATTTCGGCGTGCTCGCCCACTGGCAGCCGGGGATGAACACGGTGAACACAGCGTTCTCGAACAACGTCGATTTCTGGCTGAGCTTCGGGATCGGCGCCGGCCTCGGCATCGCCGCCGTCAGCATCTATTCCACCGGCAGGGACGTCATCCGGATGGTGCGGGAGGGCAAGACGCGGAAGAAGAAAGCCGGCCAGGCCGCGGCGGGCAAGAAGGGCCGGGGCGACTATCCGCTGTGGATCGCCCTGTGCGCCTACGGCGTCGCAGCGATCGGCATCGTGACGCTGTGCCACCACGTAGTGCCGCAGATTCCGCTGGTGTTCCTGTGCATCTTCAGCTTCGTCTACAATCCGTTCATCTCGTACGTGAACGCCCGGCTGCTGGGCATCGCCGGGCAGGGTGTCGACATCCCGTTCGTCAAGGAATCGTCGTTCATACTGTCGGGCGCGAAGGGCGTGGACATCTGGCTGGCGCCGATCCCGATCGAGAACTACGGCGGCATGGCCCAGGCGTTCCGGGTGAACGAGCTGACCGGCGTGAACTTCTGGTCGCTGATCAAGGCCGAGCTGGTTGCGATCCCGGTGCTGTTCCTGCTGTCGGGCCTGTTCTGGGCGTTCATCTGGCGGTCGACGCCGATTCCGTCCGAGGCGTATCCGTACGCCCAGGTGAACTGGGAATATGCGTCGAAGAACAACGTGCTGCTGTATTCGTCCACCTTCGTAGCGCCGGGCGAGGATCCGGCGAGCAAGAGCCTGGCGGACAGCGAGTTCATGAAGGCAATTCATCCGAAGGTGATGGGCGCGGGTGTGGGCGTGACGATCGTGGGTTTCGTGATCGTGAGCGCGCTCGGGCTGCCGGTGATGCTGATCTACGGGTTCATCCGGGGGCTAGGGGGATTCCCCCACTTCATGGCGCTCGAGATCGTGGGGGCGCTGCTGGGGCGGTATTATTTCCAGAAACGGTTCGGCCGCACCGAATTCCTGCGCATGGCGCCCACCGTGCTCGCCGGCTACTTCACCGGCGTCGGCCTCACCAGTATGGCCGTGATCGCCATGAACCTGATCAAGAACGCGGTGTCGGGAGCACCGTTCTGAACGATGAACGATGAACGATGAACGATGATGAATCTCAACTTCTAGCTCTTAACTTTTGACTTTCAACTTTCCACATGTCTGAATCGTCTTCCAGAATCGGCACGCAGGTGAAGCTTCCCGCCTCGGTGGCATTCGAGGTGGTGATGCAGGGGATCCGCATTCGCTTGGGGCGGTCGATCGTCACGATGATGGGGATCGTGCTGGGGATCGCGTTCCTGATGGCGGTGCTGTCGGGCGAGGTGATCCGGGGCGGCGTGTCGGACGAGGAGCAGCTCCGCGCGACGGTGCGGCGAATGGCGAACTTCCTCGCCGCGGAAGTCGGCCCACCCGAGGGCCGGCGGTTCGCCGTGCTGATGACGGGCAAGCCGTCGGCGGCGGAAATCCGCCTGCTGCGGCACTTGCGGGACAAGCGGGCCGAGGCCGTGCGGCTGGCGCCGGCCGCGGCGGGCGTTTCCGAGCCTGACGAGTTGCGCGGCGTGGTCCAACTCGTATCGACGGACGACCTCGCCGACGGCGCCCACGCGTTGCTGGTGATCGGCGGCGAGCGCCCGTCCTTGGACTGGGCTGCTGTCCTCGAGCGGGCGCGCAACAAAGTCGTCGCGTTCTCCCGGGGCGAGAAGCCCGACGAGATCGATGGCGTCATCGCCGTGGCGCTCGGCAAGGAGCCCGGCGAGCACGAGCAGGAGAAAGTCGCCCGCGACGCCCACAAGCGAGCCTTCCGCCGCGGGTGGGTCGTCGTCATCTCCCTGATCGCCAGCGTGATCTGCATCAGCAACGCGATGCTGATGTCGGTGACCGAGCGCTTCCGCGAAATCGGTACGATGAAATGCCTGGGAGCGCTGTCGGCGTTCATCCGGCAGATGTTCCTGATCGAGTCGACGCTGATGGGAGTGGCGGGTTCGCTGCTGGGCGCGCTGACGGGGCTGGCGTTTGCGCTGATCGCTTACGGTTTCACCTACGGGTTTGGGCTGGTGTTCGGCTCGCTCGAGATGGGATCGATCCTGCTGTATGCGGCGATCTGCCTGGCCGTGGGAGTGGTGCTGTCGGCGGTGGCGGCGCTGTATCCGGCGCGGATCGCCTCCCGGATGCTGCCCGCACACGCCCTGCGGACGAATGTGTAATGGAGGTGAACAGCGTGCCGGTGAGGTAGGGGCAGGTCGAGTCTTCGTACGACCGCTGCGGTCGTCATTCGAGCCGCTTCTACAGGCGCAATTGGCCGGTTGTTGATATGACTGATTTCACGCGCGAACAACTCGACAGCCTGTTTGCGGAGCCTGCGGAGGCGGAGCGCCCGTGTGTCATCCGCGCCGTCGACGTCCGCAAGACCTACCGCATGGGCAATCTCGAGGTCCACGCACTGCAGGGGGCCACGCTCGACGTCTCCCGCGGCGAATACCTCTCGATCATGGGGCCGTCCGGATCCGGCAAGACCACGCTGTTCAACCTCATCGGCGGGCTGGACAAGCCGACCGTCGGCAAGGTCTACATCGACCAGGTCGACATCGCCCAGCTCGACCACAACGAGCTTGCGTGGCTGCGATGCCGCAAGGTGGGCTACATCTTCCAGACCTACCACCTGATCCAGGTGATGACCTGCCTTGAGAACGTGACGCTGTCGATGAGCTTCGCCGGGCTTGAGGGCGACGAGGCCCGGGACCGCGGCCTGCACCTGCTCGAGCTGGTGGGGCTGGCCGACCGCGCCCTGCACAAGCCCGCTGAGCTGTCGGGCGGCCAGCAGCAGCGATGCGCCGTCGCACGGGCACTCGCAAACAACCCCGAGATTGTCCTCGCCGACGAGCCGACCGCCAACCTCGACACGAAGACGGGCGCCGAGATCATCGAGCTGCTCGACCGCCTCCGCCGCGAGATGGGAATCACCGTGATCTCCGCCACGCACGACCTCAAGATGCTACAGACATCGGACCGCGTGCTGTGGATCGAGGATGGCCGGATCGTGAAGTCTGCCCATCCCAGCGAAATCGATTTTGGGAGTGAGGAATTTCATTGAGGATGCGGCAGGCATCAGGCTGTAGCCTGTAGCCCGTAGCCTTGAGAACGACCCTATGACGGCTCACATTGATAACGATTCGGTGATCATCAGGGCGGAAAACGTCCGCAAGCGCTACCAGCTCGGCGGCGAGGTGGTCTGGGCGCTCCGCGGCGTGTCGCTCGACGTCTACCGCGGGGAATTCCTGGCAATCATGGGGCCCTCCGGCTCCGGAAAGTCCACGCTGTTCAACCAGATCGGCGCCCTCGACGTGCCCACCGAAGGCAAGGTTTACTTCGAGGGCGAGTCGCTG
>DATKYA010000354.1:0-6755 GCA_035528775.1 Planctomycetota bacterium
GGCGAGCAGCGGGAGAGGTTTGCGACGGTGCGGTGCTTGACCTTGGCGCCTTCGCGGTAATTCTCGCGAAGAAGGTGGCGGGTATACTTGCCGTCCTTGCTGGTGCATGAGTCGATGTACATGGTGGCCACATTATAGCGATGTTCGGTATCGTTGTCAAGGAGAAACTCATGATAATCAGAAAATAGTAGTGGCTACATGAATGGCCGAAAAATCGGCATAAGTTGTTGCGGTAAGGGAAGTTAGGTGGTTTTGCGGGGTGGAACATCCGCCATAGCTGCCAGTGAGGAAAAAGCGGCCGTCGCCGATGGGTGTCGGCTCCGGAATCGCCGCAACTGATGGCTCGGCTACGCTCGGCCATTTCATGGATGATGTTGCGGGCAGCCAACATCGGCTGACGCTGGTCGGACCACTGCTTGCGCTCGAGGCGCTTGGCCAATTTCCTCTTGCGTTTGGTGAGAATTATGCTATCCTTGTCTTTCACTCGAAATCCCCTTTCGCTGCTATAGGGCTTTTTTGGACAAATGCATTATGACAGCGTGAAACGTGGATTTCGAGGCTTTTTCGAGGAATCGGCCGAAAAATCACGCTTGCGGGGGGGCTAGCACACTGTCGAAAAGCGCTTGGCGACTCAGCGGGCCACCGGCAGAGGGCGCGCGGCTGAGGTCGCCGCGGGGGAAATGGCTGCAACGCAGATGAAACTGCAAAATAAGAAGTTGACATCTGCAAGAACTCTTGGTATAATCTCCAAGGCCATAGCGGATGTCGGGGCGACGCCCGCGCCGAGAAAATCCTAACCCGGACGAGCCGGAACCCAAAAGGGAAGTTGATAGTTGTATGTTCATAGGCGATTTTGTACAATATCTTTCGTAAGGGACTGAACGTTGATGCACCGGGCGCACCGTCGGCGACAAGGCTAGTGGACCGTGTAGACGAGCTTTGACATGGCTTTATCTGTGCCCGAATAGTCCGGGGTTCGGCCAAGACAACCACGACAAGGCGGCGTAGCGTATGAACACATGTACAGGCAAGCCTCTTGGATGGCCCTCGTTAGTGTGCCGGGTTTTCAGCCTGATCGCGGTCGTACTGCTGACAGCCGCTGCGCCTGCGCGTAGGTCGTTGGCCGAGGAGAGCGCGGCCGGCGGGGAAACTGAGGAATCGCCCCCTCCCAAGGCCACTGCGGACGACGGCTCTGCCTACCCTGTTACCGCGTTCGAACTCGAGTACGCTGCCCCGCACAGCGAACATCCCGACATCGCAATGGTTTCGGATCAGGTGGGTGGCCTGAGTATCGTACTCGGCATTGCGGACGACGGATATGTGGCGCCGCGGGAGGGCTACCCGTCAGTCACGATCCGGATCGGCGAACTGCCCACTCGACAGAAACAGTCATTTCACTCCAGCGCTGTCAACAGGGTCTGTGCTGCCGTTGTAACGTGGTTCAACGGTAAGGGCTACATCGGCGTGCTGGTGAGACCGCACCAGGAGGATGTGGACCGGGCGACGGGCAAAGACAATCGCGTCGCCATGAACACAACGCTGCGCCTGGTGATCGATACAGCGGTAGTGGCAGACGTGCGAACCGTGGCTGCGGGCGATCGCATCCGGGACGAAGATCGAGTCAACAGTTCCGCCCACGAGCAAATCCGCAAGAACTCCCCCGTCCAGCCAGGCAGCCTGATCAAGAAAGAGATATTCGACGACTATATTTTCCGGCTGAACCGCTACCCCAGCCGGCGCGTTGATGCTGCCGTGTCGTCCGCCACGGAGCAGGGGCAGGTGTCGCTGGACTATCTCGTTGCTGAGCCCAGGCCCGTGATGGTCTTCGCACAAGTGTCCAACACCGGCACCAAGCATACCAACGTCTGGCGCGAGCGATTGGGTCTGGTGGACAACCAACTCACGGGGCACGACGACGTTCTCACATTCGACTACATCACGGCGGGATTCGAGCAGTCGCACGCCATCGTCACATCCTACGAGAGGCCGATTTTCGGCCTGGAGCGCCTCCGCGGCCGAATCCACGGATCGTGGTCGGAGTTCGACGCATCGCAAGTCGGGCGGGCCGAAGAAAGCTTCACCGGTGAGGAATGGAGCGGCGGAACTGAACTGATCTGGAATGTGATGCAGCGCCGCAGGCTGTTCCTGGACCTGCTGTTTGGCGTCCGCTCGCGTAACATCACAGTCAACAATACGACTGCCGCGGTGGAAGGTAAGGAGCAGTTCCTCCTACCACACGTCGGGCTGCGTCTGGAGCAGAACACCGAGCTGACGTCCACCTCCGGCCACCTGAACATTGAGGGCAACTGGGCCAGCGCGGCCGGAACCAGCCCGGATGGGATAGTCAGGCTCGGCCGGCTGAACACCGACACCGACTGGACGGTTCTGCAATGGAATCTGTCACACTCGATGTTCATCGATCCGTTGCTGGACCGCGAGAAGTGGGAAGACCCCCAGCGCTCCACGCTCGCGCACGAAGTCGCATTGTCCTTCAGGGGACAGTACGCTTACGACTACCGCCTCATCCCGCAAGCCGAAGACGTGATGGGGGGCCTTTACACCGTGCGAGGCTACGAGGAATCCGTTGCGGCGGGCGACACCACGCTGCTAGGCAGCGCTGAGTACAGGCTGCACATCCCCAGGCTGCTGAAGGTGGAGCCCGAGGCGCGCAAGCTGCTCGGCAAGCCTTTCCGTCTGGCACCCCAGCAGGTGGGCGGCCGGCCCGACTGGGACCTGATGTTCCGGGCGTTCATCGATGCCGGCAAGACCATCAACAACAGGCGGATTTCCATCGAACAGGATCAAACGCTCGTTGGCACCGGCGTGGGCATTGAACTCCAAGTGAAACGCAACCTCAACGTCAGGTGCGACTACGGTGTGCCCCTGGAAGACCTGAGAGGCACGCAGGATACTGGCAGCGGACGAGCACACTTGTCCATTACGCTCCTGTGGTAGCCATCTACCATCGGACGTGTTCATTGGCTTTATGGCTCAGTTCTCCCGAGCTATCATGGAATTGCAGGGGAGTGAACAATCAGGGGAGTGAACAATGACGAAGAGCTCCATTATGCAGAATTGCCGGATTCGGGCCGCAGGGATTGTGCTGCTCAATGTCGTTTGCATCGCCTTCTGCTGCGCCGCAATTGCAGACCCCACGGGCGAGCAGGTGGTGCAGGGGGACGTGAACTTCACGCGAAGCGGCGATCTCACGTTGATTCGCGCGGGCGACAATAGCATCATCAACTACAGCGGCTTCAGTATCCGCCCGCAGGAAACCGTCCAGTTCGTTCAGCCGGGTGCAACGTCACGCGTGCTGAACCGCGTGCTGGGTCCCGATCCATCGCAGATCGACGGCACGCTGCTAGCCAACGGCATTGTGTACATTGTAAATCCCGCCGGTGTCTACTTCGGTAACGGTGCACTGGTGAACGTGGGCGGCATCTACACCGCCGCTGGCACCATCACGGACCAGGACTTCCTCGCCAACATCAACCATTTTTCCGACTTGGCCGGCACGGTCACAAACTATGGCATCATCAACGCCAACGCTGTGAACTTGATCGGCCTGAAGACCGCGAACTTCGGGTCGATCGTCGCTCCCAACGGCCTCGTAACGATGTCCTCCGGCAAGGACATCTACCTCGGCGACCAGGACAGCCACATCATGGTCAAGATCGACGGCGGCGACGCGGCGGCCCAGGATGGCGGCGCGGGCGTTGAAAACGCCGGTACCATCGACGCCGGCAAGGGAACGGTGCGGCTGGGCGCCGGCGATATCTACTCGCTGGCCATCCGCAACACTGGCACTGTCAAGGCCCAGCAAATCACCATCGAAGGTGGCAGCTCCGGCCTCGTGCACGTTTCCGGCTCGCTCGATGCATCGAGCTCCGACGGCCCCGGCGGCACCGTGAAGGTGCTAGGCGACAAGGTGGCCCTCACCGATGCCCGCATCGATGCTTCTGGCAGTGCGGGCGGAGGCACAATCCTCGTTGGTGGCAGCTTCCAGGGCGGCGGCCCTGAACGCAACGCCTCCCGCACGTGGGTCGACAAGGCCTCCTTCATCGCGTCCGACGCGCTCATCGCCGGTGACGGAGGAACCGTGATCGTCTGGGGAAACGACTACACGTTGTTTGAAGGCGCGATCAGCGCCCGCGGCGGAGCAAACGCCGGCAACGGCGGCTTCGTCGAAGTCTCCGCCAAGGAGAACCTCAACTTCGCCGGCACCGTGAACCTCCTGGCCCCGTCCGGCAATCGGGGGAAACTGCTCCTTGATCCGAAAAACATCGATGTTGCGACCGGAGGCGGCGCCGACATTGCCGACGTCATCGATTTCGCACTTACGCCCGGCGACGACAAGACGATCGATCCCGACAATATCAAGACGATCCTGGACGGAGCCGATGTCGAGCTTCAGGCCAACAACAACATCACCGTAACGAATGGTTTCGATGCGTCCAGCAATGGAACGCCTGGAAACCTCAGCCTCCGCGCTGGCAATAGCATCTTCATCAACGACAGCATCTCGCTGAACGGGTCGTTCTCAGCCACGGCAAACGATCCGGGCGCCAATGCCGGGGACCGCGACACCGGCAGTGCGGTCTTCACCATGAACGGCACTGCGGTGATCAACACTTCCGCCGGGCCGGGGGATATCACGATCAGGATGGACACCGGTGCGGGCGGCGGTCAGGACTCCGGCGACATCACCATCAATGGCCTTGCCGCCGGTGCCGGCAATGTTCTCGTGCAGAACAACGGCACGACGGCCGGCAGCGACATCCTCCGCGTGGGCGGAAGCTCAACGATCTCGGCGGAGTCCGCCGCACTCCAGGTTGCCGCCACCGACGGAGCGATCGGCTTGCAGGCGGAACCTGTCCGCGTCACGGCCACAAACTTCGAAGCCGCGGCGGGGGCGGGCGGCGTTTACATCATCTCACCCAGCCAGGGCATCACGCTGGGCGGGGCGGCACTGGGCGGCCTCACCGGCGTCAGCACCACGGGCGGTGGAAGCATCGAAGTGAGCACACAGGCCGGCGGAATCACCGTCTCGGAGTCCGTAGATTCCGCGGCGGACGTGACCCTCGACGCTGCCTCCGGCATCCACGTCAGCACAGGCACGGTTGACGCCACCGACAATATCACACTGCAGGCGGCCGAAGACGTTCAGCTCGATTCCGCCGTTGGCGCAACCACCGGAAACCAGATCAGCATCGCTGCCGACCACGACGGCGACGGCTCCGGGACGTTCACCTCAAATGCCGGGGGGACGGTCGGCAGCGCGACGGCGGGCTCCGTCATGATCGCCAGCAACGGTATCGTCATCGGCGACACGATCACCAGCGGCACGTCTATCACGCTGCAGCCTTCCGCCGATGCCACGGAAATCGGCATCAATGACAACGGCGGGTTCAGCCTGCTCGCCGATGAACTCACGAAGCTGACGGCGCCCGCCGTCACGATCGGCCGCAGTGCGGGCACCGGCACCACCACAATCGGCACAGTAGCCGCGCTCGACCTGTCGCCAAGCACCAGCTACGACCTGACGCTGCGCGGCGGGCCGGTTCTGTTCAATGATTCTATTACCCTCGCGGACAATAAGACGCTCACCATCAACAACACCGGAGACGCCGACGGAAGCAATGCCGGCGCCGACGTGATCATTGGCGGCGGCAGCGGCACGCTCAGCATCGCATCCGGCGGAATGATCGATCTCGATACGCAGATCGGCATCCTGAGCGGCGCAAACGCGAACGGCAATATCGACATCGCCAACAATTCCAGTCTACAGGTGACCGGGCCGGTTTCATCGGCAGCCGGAAACGGCGACATCATCCTCGATGCAGGTACCGGCACGCTCACCAATACCGGCACCATCAGCGCCGGGGCAGGCAACATCGCGCTGACTGCCGACGAGCTGGACATTCAGGCCGGGATCTCCGGTACGGGTACGCTCGAACTGCAACCGAGCACGGCCAACCGCTCGATTGGCATAGGCGAAGGGGCAGCCGGCGACTTCAACCTCGGTTCCGCAGAGCTGGCTAACCTCGTCGACGGCTCCTCTTCCATCACTGTCGGCCGGGCCGACGGCCAGCACGACATCACGGTGAGGTCCGAGCTTGCCACGCCGGTCAACTTCAACGACCCGCTGGTGCTCAGGTCGCCCAATGGCGGCACCTTCAGCCAGACCGGCGCATACGAGCCGTCGATCACCGCTCCGTCCATCACATTCGATCTGGCCGGCCCCATCAGCCTCAGCAAGGGTCTCACCACACTCGGCGGCGACCTCATCTTCAACGCCGGCATTACCATCGAGGACGGGAAAACCATCCTGCTTGACACCGGCGTGGGAGGCGGCTACGTCACCATCAGCGGCGCTGTCAATGGCACGCTGGCCGGTGCAGGCGAGAACCTTACCATCTCCGCCGGAACCGGAGGTATCAGCCTCGGCGTGATCGGTGATCTGGTGCCGCTCGGGCTGGTTGATCCGAACACCAGCGGCACTGCCACCTTCAACGGCAACGTCACCGCCGATGACGTCCAGATTGACGGCCTCACCGGCAGCGTCGTCATCGGGGCCGATACCACGCTCACGAGCAGCGGCGACCACGATTTCGACTTCTCCAATGCGACCGGCATCGACGGAGCAAGCGACGCCGCACAGGCCTTCGGAATTGTCACATCGGGAACAGGCGCGGTTTCCCTCCCGGCCGTCGGCGCGGGTACCACACTCGGATCCGTCAGCATCACCACCGGAG